>NZ_CALMSV010000034.1 GCF_937872355.1 uncultured Sphingorhabdus sp.
GAGATGCACGCCATCCAGACCAGCGGCAACTGCATCCGCAACATCAGTTCGGACCAATATGCCGGAGCAGCGGCTGACGAAGTCACCGACCCGCGCCCCTGGGCCGAGCTGCTGCGCCAGTGGAGCACCTTCCACCCCGAATTCAGCTATTTGCCGCGCAAGTTCAAGATTGCCGTGATTGCAGCCGATGAAGATCGTGCGGCAATGCGTCTGCACGATATCGGCATCCAGTTGGTCAATCGTGATGGCAAATTGGGCGCGGCATTTTACGTCGGCGGCGGTATGGGCCGCACCCCGATGATCGCGCCGCTGATCAAGGATTACGTGCCGATCGAGGATTTCCTCAGCTATGCCGAGGCCTGCCTGCGCGTCTACAACCGCTATGGCCGCCGCGACAATATCTACAAGGCGCGGATCAAGATCCTCGTCCATGAAATTGGTGCCGACGAATATCGCCGTCAGGTCGAACAAGAATTCGCGCATGTTAAGACGCTGGGCATTGATCCGCCTGCGGTAGAGCTGGAGCGCATCGCCGCCTATTTCGCACCGCCAGCGTTCGAAGCCGGCCTTAGCGACGATATCGACCGCAGCGATCCCGATTTCGCGGTCTGGCTCGACCAGAATGTGAAGCCGCACAAACAGGCTGGCTATGCCATCGTCAATATCAGCCTGAAACCGATTGGCGGCATTCCGGGCGATGCATCCTCGGCGCAGATCGATGTGATGGCGGACTTGGCCGAGAAATACAGTTTTGATGAACTGCGCGTCACCCATGCGCAGAACATCGTGCTGCCGCATGTCGCCAAGCGCGATCTCTATGCCGTTTGGCAGGCGCTCAACGCAGCAGAACTGGCCAATGCCAATCTTGACCTGATCAGCGATATCATCGCCTGCCCCGGTCTCGATTATTGCAGCCTTGCCAATGCCCGCTCAATCCCGATCGCGCAGAAGATTGCGACGCGTTTTGCGGATCCAGAACGCCAGCGCGATCTGGGCGAATTGAAGCTCAAGATTTCGGGCTGCATCAATGCCTGCGGGCATCACCATGCAGGCCATATCGGCATATTGGGTGTCGACCGCAAAGGCGTCGAAAATTACCAGCTCACTCTGGGCGGTTCGGGCGCCGAAGATGTGTCGATCGGCAAGATCACCGGCCCCGGTTTTGACGAGGATGGCATTGTCGATGCCGTCGAGCGGGCGACCGAAAAATACAAGGAACTGCGCGAGCCCGGCGAACGCTTCGTCGATACCTATCGCCGCGTGGGCATGGAACCGTTCAAGGAGGCGATTTATGGTTGAACATCATGTAGCCGAGGGCGAAGAGCCCGCCGTCACGCTCGACGCTTTCCTCGACCAGTCCAACGCAACAGCGGTGCGGCTGGAGCCGGACGACGACGCGCGCGCGTTGATCCCGCATCTCGACCGGCTGGCGCTGATCGAAATCGCCTTCCCCAAATTTCGCGATGGTCGCGGCTACAGCTCGGCACGCATTTTGCGCGAGGCTGGCTATACCGGCGAATTACGCGCGCAGGGTGATGTGCTGGTCGACCAGATCGCATTCATGAAGCGTTGCGGCTTTGACAGCTTCTCCCCCGAAGCGCCGCTCAATCAGGCAGACGTCGAAGCGGCCTTGTCACGTTACGACCATGTCTATCAGGGCGCTGCCGATGCAGCGTTGCCCGTCTGGAAATTACGTCATGGCTGAACAGAAACTCCGCACGCCCGATCATATCAATGCCGCGCCTCGCTACAGCGAGACCGATGCAATCCGCCTGAACCATATGTTCCGCGGGCGCGATACGGTTGAGATTCTGGAAGTTCTGCTGAAGGAGAATATGCTGGGCGATGTTGCCATCGTCTCCAGTTTCGGGGCCGAAAGTGCGATTTTGTTGCACCTCATCGCCAGCGTTGACCCAACGGTGCCCGTGCTGTTCCTTGATACCGGAAAGCATTTTCCCGAAACGATCACCTATAAGGAAGAGCTGCGCCAGCAACTTGGCCTCAAGGACCTGCGTGACCTGAAACCCGACACCGACCTGCTGCGGCAAAAGGACGAAAACGGCCTGCGCTGGTCCTACGATCCAGATGGCTGCTGCGAAATACGCAAGGTCCTACCGCTCAAGCAGGCATTGGCGGGTTTCGATGCGCAGTTCACCGGGCGCAAGGCGTTCCAGTCCTCCACGCGCAGCGCCCTGCCCCGCTTTGAGGTCGAGGATGGGCGGTTGAAGGTCAACCCGCTCGCGGACTGGAGCAAGGAACGGCTCGACGCCTATATGGTGGAACACAATCTGCCGGCGCATCCGCTGGTCGAACTGGGCTACCCGTCAATCGGCTGCTCACCCTGCACCAGCAAGGTCGCGCCCGGCGAAGACCCACGCTCTGGTCGCTGGAAGGGTTGGGACAAAACCGAATGCGGCATCCACACCGCCGTCACGCCGATTGGCGAGGATGACAACGGCGCCAACGACCCGGTATTCTGAAAAACAAAAGGCCGCGCAAATCGCTTTGCACGGCCCTTTGTGGGTAGTTTCAGAAATCAGATTTCGCGGCCGCCAATCCGGATATCGTCGACGCGACCATTGTTTACCATGCAGGTGAAGCCATCGTTTCCGATTTCACCTTCGACGCGCCAGCCATTGCCTTCGCGCGTTACCGAGCCGATTTCATCAACCCGGCCGTTGGAAGTGCGTTCGGCCGCTTCGGTGCAAGCGGACACCGCGCTGCCGACATCGTCTCCACCATTATAGCTGGGTGCCGGTGTTTGATCATAGTCACGATAGCGCGACTCATCATCACGGCGTGGTTCGCTGCGACGGCTCTTGTCTGCGGAATCGGCGACGGCAGCAATTGCGGCGATCAGGCCGATACCAAGAATGATATCCCCCGCATCGACATCGAGCCTCCGGTTCCGCCAGCGTCGACGGTGGTAATCCGACGCGTCATCATAAAGCGATGCTTCTTGACGTTGGGCCGCCACTTCACGGCTGCCATAAGCGGCCATGGCGGGAAGCGGTGTGGTTGCGACCATCGCGGTCAATCCGGCAGCGAGAGCTGCCTTGCCAAAATTCTTCATAAAATCCTCCTGTGCAGGAGGGGTATCACCCCTGATTATTGGAAAATGGACGGTCCAGCCTGTCGCCAAGCTGAACCGCCCTGCAAATTTACATCAATCGCTGGCGTCGCGGGTTAGCGCCACTGATCTAGGCCGCGATAGTCGACGTCGACCACCCGTCCGCGTTCGACAAAGCAGGTGAACCGGCCCTTGTCATAACCACGGTTATAGCCATGGCCGCGGTTTCCATAGTCATCGCGATCATAACGTTTGCTGTCGTAACCGCGATTGTTACCGCGCCAGCCATCCTGCACAACCAGCTTGCCCGTGACCCGATAGCCATTGCGGGTGCGGTCGATATTGCTGATTTGTGTGACATCCGAACGGCTGTACCGGCTCGCCCAACGTTCGACTGCGTTGACGCACTGGTTGACTGCCGCGCGGCTGCCGCCATAGCGGTTGCTATAGCCGTAGCCGCGGTCATATCCGCCACGGCGATAATCACCATCATCATAGCCCGCCCGGTCATAGCGATAGTCACGATCATTGCGGTCGTCGCTGGAAGCGATCACCGCAGCGAGGCCGCCAAGGATCACAGCACCTGCAATCACTTCACCGGCACTGATCCGGTCATCGTCGTGACGCGCCTGTGCGGGGGCGGCAACGCTGACCAGGGCCGCAGCTGCGGCACCGGCGCTGAGCAGGCTCTTGGTCAAAATCTTCATCGAACTTCTCCTTTGTGGCGGTGGGGGGATTCCCGCCGGCGGATGGAGAATTTTTCGGTTCGAAATGATGCGGTGCTGGATAGACTTGTCAGCAGCCGTTCATGTTAAAAGACATTTTCATGAACAATGTGTCAGAGCACAAACGGGTGGTCGCTTACGCTTAGCCGTGCAGGCGTATGGGTCGCGATATCGCCATCGGCCTGGATTGGCTGGCGGGTGTCCGACGCAATCAGTACTTCCCGACCTTTGGCAAGTTGCACATTCTTCAGGCGATCTACCTTGCCTGCCATCATGGCCAGGGAGAATGCAGCAAAGTCCCGGCGGCGCGCGCGGCGCAATGCGACTATATGTAAATCTGCATCTTCCAGCCGTGCTGCGGGCGCGAAGCTCCATGGGCCAGCGTAAAATCGCCCCTTGGCGATGAAGACGGCCTCGCACGCGACGGGCTTTCCGTTGACCAACAACCGCAAGTTCGGCCTTTGCCAGTTCATCAGCACCTTCATCATCGCAACCACATAGGCCAATCGGCCGATGCGACGTTTCAAAGCCACAGACAATTCCGCAACAGCACTAGCATCGGGCCCGATACTGGCGCAGGCCAGAAAGCAAGTGTCGTTCAGCCCGACGGGAAACAGGCGTCTGGCTGGACGAGCGGCGGATTGCGATACAAAGCTGTCAGGATCGGTTGGAACGTCCCATTCGCGCGCGATCAGGTTGATCGTTCCTGCCGGATAAATGTCCACTGCTACGCCGGATATGTGCATTTCGGGATTTTCCAGCACATGTCGTACGGTGCCGTCACCTCCTGCAATGCACACACGTGCCACGCCGGTCGCCAGTTCGAACGGGCTGACAGGAGAGCTTTCCGAAAAGATGGCGTCAAAGCCGTTACGAACATAGGCGTCGCGCAATTGCTCCAGCCGCCGCAGCGAATGACCGCCCGATGCCGGGTTGCTGACAATCTGAACCAGCGGCTTGCCAAACGCGGCAGGAGCATGGGACACGGCTTCCTGCGGAGCAGGACAGGGTTGAGCCAATCGAAAGTTAGCGCGCGCCATCACCATAGCGCACAAGCACTAGCCTACAGCCGGTAAAATAGGGTTAACCAAGCCGCGCTTCGCCCCATTCGATCCAGCTGAACGGGCGGGGGGATTTGGGCATATAACCCTTATCGCCTCCTGATACCTTGAAGCCCGCCGCTTCATAGGCGCTGGTGATAGGACGGGTCAGGTGGCAATTGCCGCCAATGCGCTTCCAGATCGGTTCGATGCGGCGCTGCCATTTGCGTACATCCTCATCCGGCGCGCTGCCATGTTCGAGGAACAGCACCTTACCGCCCGGTCGGAGCACCCGGCGCATTTCGGCCAAGACCTGCTTCTGCTCATCGACCGAACACAGCGTGAACGTGCACAGCACGGTATCGAAGCTCGCGTCCGCAAAGGGAATAGCCTCGCCTATGCCGCCACGTATATCGGCTTCGATACCGATGGCCTGTGCGGCTTCGCGCGAACGATCGAGCAAACCGGCGGACGGATCAACGCCCGAAAAGCTTTTCAGCCGCGCCGGATCGTAAAAAGCCATGTTGATCCCACCGCCGCAGCCAAGCTCCAGCACATCGCCCTCGGCCTTGGGCACGATGCGGCTTCGTGCCTTCATGATCTGCGGTTGCGCGCAGGCACAGCCAATCAGTTTGGGAACCATGACCCTTTCCCACCAACTGGCGGGGCGGGGTTGCCATTCACTTTGCTGCGTCATTCTCCAACTCCAATCCGGTCCATTTGGCGAGAAAGCCATAGATTTCGGAATATTCCTCGATCAGCTTGGCGGTGGGTTTTCCGGAACCGTGCCCCGCCCGGGTTTCAATGCGGATGATTTTTGGTTTCGGCCCGGTATCGGCGGCTTGCAAGGCCGCCGTATATTTAAAGCTATGGCCGGGGACCACGCGGTCGTCGGTGTCGGCGGTGGTGACGATAACCGCCGGGTAATGCACGCCCATCTTGATATTGTGGTAGGGTGAATAGCCAAGCAAATTTTTGAAATCGGCCTCCTTATTGGGATAGCCATAGTCATCGACCCAATAGCGCCCGGCGGTGAAACGGTCAAAGCGGAGCATGTCCATCACACCCACCGCTGCATGGCCAGCGGCGAACAGATCAGGGCGTTGGTTGACCACAGCCCCCACCAGCAGACCGCCATTGGACCGCCCTTCGATCGCCAGCTGGTCCTTGTTGGCGATGCCTTCCTTGATAAGATATTCGCCCGCCGCGATGAAATCGTCGAAGACATTCTGCTTGTTGAGCAACCGCCCGGCATCGTGCCATTCCTTGCCATATTCCGAACCGCCGCGAATGTTTGCAAGCACATAGACCCCGCCCGACTGGATCCAGGCCATTTTGCGCGGGTCATAGGCAGGCAATTGCGCAAGGTTGAACCCGCCATAGGCATAAAGCAGCGTCGGCGCTCCTTTGGATAGGTCCAGGTCTTTCCGGCGCACAATGAACATCGGCACCTTGGTGCCATCCTTCGAGGCGTAGAAGCGCTGTTCGATGCTGATGCTGGCAGGATCGAAGCTCAATTTCGATTGCGCGAAGATGCTGCTCTTACCCGTTGTGGAATCAAAGCGATAAATCGCCCCCGGCTGGTTGAAGCTGGAAAAAGCATAATAGGTTTCCGGATCGCCGGGCTTTCCCGAAAAGCCGGACGCGGTGCCGATGGCGTTGAGTTGAATACGCTGCAAGGGCTTGCCATCAAGGCTCACCATTTCAGCGACCGATGCTGCATCCTTCAGATAGGAAAGGACCAGTCTGCTGCCCACAATCTGTGCCCGTGCCAAAGGTTCGCTGCGTTCGGCAATAATGTCCGAAAAAACCGGCTGCTTGCCACGTAAATCAACTTTGACGACCTTCAGTTTTGGCGCATCCTTGTTGGTCACGAACCACAATTCATCGCCCATGCCCTCGATCAGTTGCCAGTCATGGTCGAGGCCGGGGATGAGCGTTTGCGGCTTCCATTTTTCGACGGGCAGAACCTGGCCCATACCCTTTGCAATAGGGATCAGGCTGATCTCATATTTCTCATCCGTGCCCTGTGCCGATGTGATCACCACCCAGCGATTATCGTGCGTAACCTGCACGGTGTGGCCAAGCTTCGGCCGGTCCGGCGTAGCATAGACCAGTCGGTCCTCCGACTGGCTTGTGCCGATACGATGGAACATCAGCTGCTGGTTCTCGTTCAGCGCCTGAAACTCCTGCCCTTTGACCGGTTCGGCAAAGCGCGAATAGAGGAAGCCTTCATTACCCACCCAGGCGATGTTGGTGAATTTGGCCCACTTGATCTCATCGCCGACGGGCTTTTCGCTTTTCACATCGATTACGCGGATCGTGCGCCAGTCCGAGCCGCCGTCCTGGATCGCATAAGCAAGCAATTTGCCATCGGGCGAAGGCTCATATTGGTCAAGCGCGGTCGCCCCATCCTTCGACCAGGTGTTAGGATCAATAAGAACGCGGTCCTTACCCTTCAGGCCCTTGCGTACGTAAAGAGGCGACTGGTTCTGCAGCCCGTCATTCTTTGTGAAGAAATAATGCCCGCCTGCCTTTTGCGGGATGCTAAAGCGTTCATAATCATAGAGCGCCTTCATGCGTGCAGCGAGCGCCTGTTTGCCTGGAAGGTTGTCAAGATAAGGGTCAGCCACCGCCTTCTGCGCGGCAACCCAATCAGCAACTTCCTTGCTGTTGCGAACATCATCTTCGAGCCAGCGATAGGGGTCGGCGACTTTGACGCCAAACTGCTCCTCGACCAGTTCAGCTTTTCGCGTTTCGGGATATGCCAGATTTGCGACGCTGGTTTCGGCTGCTACTGCCATATTTTCCTTATCCGCCGCCATTGCAGGTGACCAACTGAGTATTACCGAAATTGCTGTAGACTGGAGAATTCGAACAATCGCACGATGCACAATAGAATATCCCTGAACTGGAATTTGCCTTGGTCTATCAGTAACGGTAACTCGACCGCCTGCAAGTGAATTGACATTGGATTTCGGCACGGCAATTCCAACTTGACGGCAATCTACCACCCTTCTAGCTATCGGAAAAATTAGAACCATCGGTCGCGTCGAGAAGCCACTTGGGGAGGGGTATTGATGCATCGTTTTGCGTTCCGAACAACGGTCACATTGGCGTGCCTGATTGTAACAACGCCGTTCATGGCAACGCCAGCATCGGCGAAAAACGCAACATTTGAGAGCATCGCCAGTGTTTTGAGTAAGGCAGGCGTTGATCACGACAGCATTGAAATGGCGCGCTACACTGTCAATCAAACTCAGCACGCTGGCATTGTCTACAGCCATGCTGTAGCACAAGACTATCCCTTCTTTGCGTTGATTGGGGCCGTCAAGGCCGCAAAGGAAAAGAACTATCCCGGCATCGGCACCTTTACGCAGGCCAAGTGCGAAACGCCTATAACCGCTATCGATGTCGTTTTCGGCAAAGCTGATGGCTATATTGATGACGCCAAAGGCAAAAGCGCCACCAATGCCATGATGGGTTCCGCTTCATCTTTCGCGTCAGAATATGCAAAAAGTGCATCGGCCGACGCGAAGCAGCAATTGATCAACCAGCTCAACAGCGCTGTCCCCTATTTCGGCGAAATCAAGACTATCTGCTCGTTTGCCTTTGAAACCGATTTTGTAATGGAAAAGAACCTGCAAAATGCAATCGGCGGAACAACTAGAGACATTGTGAAAGTCTATAGCGCTTTCGATGACGGCGACTATGTAACAGCGGTCAGCACATTACTGACGCTGGGCGTGAGTGGCCAAGCCGTATGCAGCTTGACTGACAGCCTGGTGGAGCAGTCCCTCTTGGGGCGCACGCCATTGCTGGGAGATATTGCCAAAAAGGCATGCAGTGGTTTTGTCGGCAAGGTAATCGATGGTGCTAAAGGCATCATATATGGTGGTGTCGGACTGCTTGAACAGGGTGTTTCCTATATTTGGGAGGGCGGGAAGAGCGGCTTTTGCTCGGTATATTCGCTGGTCGGCAGCGGTTGCAGCAGCGCACCGAAACCCAACGCTGAAACAATGAGCCTCAATGGCGCCACGCAATATTGTTCCGCGCGAGGGGGTATCGCATTTGGCGGATACTGGTTCAAATCCGCTGCAGATTTCGGCTTTCGCTGCAACGACAAGGCCGAATGCCAGAAACTTCCCAACACCCAACTGCAGTGCGTGACCGGTGAAGAAAAGAAAGCCAATGATACACAGCGCCGTCAATTGGTTCTCGACGACTTATCGCCAAATGGAAATGGCAAGCTGAACCAATGGACAAAAAGTTTTGTCGCCCGTTGGCAACCACTATGCCCTGCTTTTGATAGCCTGTGTCGCAACGCCATTGCCAATGCAGGCGGGGCGGTGCGTAATAAAGCGCGCGCGCAGTTCGATGCAAAACCGGATGAAATTGTCAGCTATTTTCAAGCAAGCGCTAAAGCTAAAGCGGAAGCAGAGAAGGCAGGGTTTGCTTCCGTTGAAGAAGCGCGCTTTCGCCTGCTGCCATCCATTTGGGCGGGAAATATGGATTCGCGCAGCCAGAACCAGTGCCTTGACCAGCAATGTCGCGACGAGATCGCAACATTGCGCGATACAATTTTGCATACCGTGACTAGCCAGCACAAAATGAAGCCTAACGCGACTTATGCCAGCATGGGTAGTTTGTACGCATCCGCAGAGACTGCGGCTCGCGGTTACGTTATCGCTTCGCTGAACCGTGCAGGCAAGAAACCGGTGGGCAGCAACCCTGTAACCGGATCCGCCCCGCCTCGGCTGGCACCGCAGTCTCCGCAAGGTCCTGCGCCTACTACTCCCCAGCGCCCGATATCGGCTTCGGTGGGCGGTGGTCAGATGGCCCCTACCGCGCCAGCAACTGCGCCAAAAGTTCCAGTCGTGGTCAAACCGGGCAGACGAGTCACGGTTCCAGCACCTGCACCGCGTGAACCCGCACAAGGCGATGAACCCGCGACAGCCGGTGGCCGCCCACCACGTGAACATTGATACCACGTATAAAAGGGGACGAAAACAACCGTTTTCGTCCCCTTTCTAAAAGCTCAAAATGAACGCCGATTAGGCCGCTTCGTCCATGTCCACATCAACCGGGCCCGAATCCTGGCCCTTGGCGCTGGTGTCGCGGTCTACCAGTTCGATGATCGCCATCGGCGAAGCATCCGA
>NZ_CALMSV010000035.1 GCF_937872355.1 uncultured Sphingorhabdus sp.
AGCTTTGTGGGCCTGCGCACGGGTAATCCGCGCCAGATGCAACCACCGGTTGAAGGCTACAAGGAGAGCCTGCCCCCGCATATTGCCGCGATGCTCGACGAGGTGCTTTCATGCAGCGCCATCGGTTCACCCGACACAATTCGGGAGGGTATTTCGAAGTTTATTGAGCGCACGCAAGCAGACGAAATCATCGTCTCTTGCTCGGTCTTTTCGCATGAGATGCGCAAGCGCAGCCTGGACCTTACGGCCCAGGCTTTTAAATCGCTTTAGTAAACGCGCGCCTTCGGTTTGATATACTCGACCTCGTCGGTGAGCGTGTAATCGTGCACCGGACGGTAATCGAGAGTGACCTTGCCGCTCTTGCCGCCCCAGCCTTCGAACCAGGAAACGGTGTGCTTCATCCAGTTCTTGTCGTCACGATCAGGGAAATCCTCATGCGCATGCGCACCGCGGCTTTCCTTGCGGGCGTTGGCACCTTCGATAGTGCAGATCGCCTGACTCATCAGATTGTCGAGTTCGAGCGTTTCAACAAGATCTGTGTTCCAGATAAGGCTGCGGTCGCTGACCGAGATGTCCTGCATCCGCTGATTGACCTTCTGCATGATTTCGCAGCCCTCGGCGAGCAACGCACTATCGCGGAATACCGCAGCGTGCTTCTGCATCGCCTGCTGCATTTGCAGGCGCACCTCGGCTGTAGGTGAACCGCCTTTGGCGTTGCGGAAATGATCGACGCGGGCGAGCGCCAGGTCGGCCGAATCCTTGGGCAGCGCCTTCTGCGCGGCATTGGGCTTCAGCGTTTCCTTGAGGTGCAGGCCGGTTGCGCGGCCGAAGACGACGAGGTCGATCAGGGAGTTTGAACCGAGGCGGTTGGCACCGTGCACGGATACGCAGGCAGCTTCACCGACAGCATAGAGGCCGGGAACAACGACTTCAGGGTCTTTGCCCTTCTTGGTCACCACTTGGCCGTGATAATTACAGGGAATGCCGCCCATATTATAGTGGACGGTCGGGCAAACCGGCAACGGCTGACGGGTCAGATCGACACCGGCGAAAATTTTGCCGCTTTCGGTGATGCCCGGCAGGCGTTCCGCCAACACCTTTGGATCGATATGATCGAGGTGCAGGTAGATATGGTCCTTATTCGGACCAACGCCGCGACCTTCGCGCATTTCAAGCGCCATCGAACGCGACACGACGTCGCGCGAAGCAAGATCCTTGGCCGAAGGCGCATAGCGTTCCATGAAACGCTCGCCCTCGCTGTTGGTCAGGTAACCGCCCTCGCCGCGCGCACCTTCGGTAATCAACACGCCGGCGCCATAGATGCCGGTCGGGTGGAACTGGACGAACTCCAAATCCTGCAAAGGCAAACCAGCGCGCAGCACCATGCCGCCACCATCGCCGGTGCAGGTGTGCGCAGACGTTGCACTGTAATACGCGCGACCATAGCCGCCGGTAGCCAGTACGACAGACTGGCTCTTGAAGCGGTGGATGCTGCCATCGTCCATGCACAGGGCAATAACTCCCCGGCATTCGGGTCCATTGGCACCATCTTCCATGATCAGGTCGAGCGCGAAATATTCGATGAAGAAGTCCGCATCATATTTCAGGCTCTGCTGATAAAGCGCGTGCAGCATGGCGTGACCTGTGCGGTCAGCGGCGGCGCAGGTGCGCTGCACCGGCGGGCCTTCGCCCATATTCTGCATATGGCCGCCAAAGGGGCGCTGATAGATCGTACCGTCGGCGTTGCGCGAAAACGGCACGCCGGCATGTTCCAGCTCGTAAACCGCTGCGGGCGCTTCACGCACCATATATTCGATGGCGTCCTGGTCACCCAACCAGTCCGAACCTTTGACGGTATCGTACATGTGCCAGGTCCAGTGATCGGGCGAATTGTTCTGGAGCGACGCAGCGATGCCTCCCTGTGCAGCCACGGTGTGCGAACGCGTCGGGAACACCTTGGTGATGCACGCGGTTTTCAAACCAGCTTCAGCCGCGCCCATGGTTGCACGCAAGCCTGAGCCACCGGCGCCGACAACAACGACGTCATAGGTGTGATCGATAATCTTATAGGCTTCAGACATCAGGCGGGCACTCCGGTGAAGGCATGCTTGGCGACCATGAAAATGCCGAATGCGGCGGCGCCAATTACGTAGAAGTTCAAAAGGGTCAGCGCGGCAAATTTGTTGCCGTCGTCATGCACATAGTCCTCGATGAGGACCTGCAGACCGAGGCGGACATGCCAGAAGATGCTGACCAGCATCAGGATCATCGGTACTGCAACTGATGGCTGGGCCAACCAGGCGGCGACCGTCTCATGCTCAAAATTAGGCAGCAGCAGCAATGAAAGCACTAGCCAGCTGGTGAGCAGCAAATTGCCGACAGCGGTCAGGCGCTGATCAATCCAATGCTTACCGCCATGCTTGGCCGAGCCAAGCCCGCGTACGCGTCCGAGGTTGGTTCCGTTACCCATCTCAAATCCCCATAAAACGCGACGCGACGAGCATCGCGACTAGTGCGGTCGCCGTCAGCGCTGCAATAAACACCGCAATCGACCAAGTGCGCACCGTGGTCAGTTCGTAGCCGGCACCGAGGTCCATCAGCAAATGGCGGATGCCCGAGAAGAAATGCTGAAAAAAGCTGTAGGTCACAGCAAGACCAAGCAAGCGGAAGAACCAGTTGGCAGCAGTTTGCAGTCCAGTTGCTTCTGCACCCGCAGAAACCACCCAGGCTTGGAAGCTAGCATAGCTTTCCGGCCCACCCGCGATCGACGCAATCCACCACAACAGGGTCAGCATACCGGCAGTTGCCAGCACAAAACCTGTCGCGCGGTGGAAGATGGACACCGCCATATGCGGCCCCCAGCGATAAATCTGCAAGTGCGGCGAAATCGGCCGGTTCGGATTCTGCGCCATCGGCTAAGCTTCCCTGTTCAAGTTTGCGTCGCTCTTTACCGCTTTGAACCGTCTGCGCAAGGTGCGGGATACGGAATTTTGCCTGCCATGGATAACTGGGCGTTAACCATTCCCGCTTAACTTTGCACACCTAACTAGATGTAACTTGCAGGTCGCAATTCGGGAGTTCGCAATGTCGGATATGGAAAAGTCACTTTCGGCTGAGTTTGATACCATCGTCAAAGCCTTTGATTTTGATGGCCAGATGGCATCGAAGTGCCGCGACTTGCTTGCCATTGTCGATGACGAAATGGATGCCTTTGCTGCCTATTATTGGGAATATTGGACAAGTTTTGGAGATACCGAACAACTTCGTAATCCGGAATATATGGCTGCGATGGTCAAATCGACCGCGAACTATATCCGTGAACGCATGCGCGACATCAAAGGGACGATGTGGCGAGAATATTTGAAAGCGCAGATTATTGCTGCCTGCAAGGATCGGGTGCCGCTCGGGCATTTACTGGCCGCATCGACGCGCGCAAGCCTTCGCTATTTCGACATTTTCGATACCAAGCTGGAAGCTGGCGATACCAAACGTGATCGATTGATCAAAACCGTCCATGATTTTACCGCGATGGAACTTGCCGTAACGTCGGCCTGCTATGTGCATTACCAGCGCATCGTCCAGCGCGAACAGAAGGAAGGCTACACGGCCCAGTTCGAAAGCGACATCGGATCGAGCACGGCCGAGATATCCGAACAGGCAAATATCCTGCGTCAGCAGGCGGCAGCCAGCACCTCCGTCGCCCAGGGCATGTTGAGCAAAGCATCGGAAGTTGCCACTGCGTCTGAACAGTCAGCTGTGGCTATGCGTGAAGCCGCCCAAACTGCGGCAGGTCTGATCCGCGCCATCGAAGACACCCGCTCGGGGGTGGAGACTGCAGCCGATGTTGCGAATCGCGCCACCGAGCGCGCGCAGGAAGCGGTTGAAGCGACCGACACTCTTTCTGAGCAGTCGAAGTCGATCGAATCTATCCTTGGCTTGATCCGCGATATTGCGGGCCAGACCAACCTTCTCGCTTTGAACGCCACTATCGAAGCGGCGCGCGCGGGCGATGCCGGTCGCGGCTTTGCAGTTGTCGCGCAGGAAGTAAAAAGCCTCGCCAACCAGACCGCCGAAGCGACTGATGAAATTGCCGGCAAGATTACGGCTATCCAGAATGCCACCAAGGCGTCGGTCGAATCAAATGTCGCGATCAAGACTGCGGTAGAAGATGTGCAACACAGCGCCGAGCGAATCCGCCACGCGATGGAAGAGCAGGCCCAAACGGTGACCATGATCACGGCATCGGTTGACGAAACCGCACTCGCCGCCGACCTGATGTCCAACACCATCGCCGCAATCCGCGCCGATACTGAAAATGTTGTGTCGGAAATTTCGCAGCTCGAGGCAGGATTTGGCGATGTCGAAGGCAAGATTTCCTCGCTGCAGGCCAATGCAGGAAAATTTGCCGCAAATCTGGTTCGCTGATCAACGCACTCACTAAGCAAGGTTGAATTTCGTTGCCCGCTGTGGAAGGCAGCGGGCATGACCTTGCATATCTTAGTCACGGGTGGATCGCGCGGTATCGGCGCAGCCATTGTCGATGAACTCGGCGACGACAATGTCCTGATCCACGCAACCTCCAGCGCGGATGGCGATTTGAGCGATCCTACCGTTCCATCCGAAATTTGGCACAATGCTTTGCAGGAAATGGGTGGCCGGATTGACGTGTTGGTCAACAATGCCGGCGTATTTGAAGCAAATCCGATCGATCTCAGTGACATTGAATGGCTAGATGGCTGGGAACGGACAATGGCGATCAACTTGACGGCTTCTGCCCAGCTTTGCCGTCTTGCGATCCTTCATTGGCAAGCACTGGGTCAGGAGGGCCGTATTATCAATGTCGCGAGCCGCGCCGCCTATCGTGGCGACAGCCCGGCACATTGGCATTATGCAGCCTCCAAAGGCGGGATGGTCGCGATGACCAAAAGCATTGCACGCGGCTTTGCTGCGCAGCAAATCTATGCGTTTGCGATCTGCCCAGGCTTTACGATGACCGGGATGGCCGAGGACTATTTGGCTAGCCGTGGTGGGGACAAGCTGCTCGCCGACATACCGCTTGGCCGCGTGGCGATGCCTGAGGAAGTGGCGACGCTCGTCCGCTTCTGTGCGCTAGAGGCACCGCCTTCGATGACCGGCGCAATACTCGATATAAATGGAGCCAGCTATGTTCGCTAAATCGGTCGCAATCCTTGCTCTAATTGGAACGGCCCTGACAGGTTGTGCCTCCAACAGTGGCGCGCAGTCCGCCGCAACCTCCAAGTTTGAACCCATCGCCAAGGCCTGCGAAGGCCGCGACGGATGGGGTGACCCGGCACCTCCGGCCCATGTCTATGGCAATGTGTACATGGTGGGAACGTGCGGCATCGTTTCGCTATTGATTACCACGCCAAAAGGTCATTTCCTGATCGACGGCGCCATCGCAGAGGCTGCACCGGGCATTGCGGAGAATATCCGCAAGCTCGGCTTCAACCCCACCGATGTTCGCTATCTGCTCAACACACACGAACATTTCGATCATTCGGGAGGTTTGGCCGGTTTGAAACGGATAACCGGCGCACGGATGATTGCGCGAGCAGAAGCCAAAGATGCTCTTGAAAGCGGCACTGTGCATCCGTCTGATCCCCAGAAAGGACTTTTCAATCCAGTCGAAGGTGTCAAAGTGGATCAGACAATCCGCGACGGCGAAACGCTGAAAATCGGCAACCAAATTCTAACTGCGATTGCCTCGCCCGGCCATTCACCCGGCGGCACAAGCTGGCGCTGGCAAAGCTGCGACAATGGAAATTGCTTAAACATCGTTTTTGCGGATAGCTTGAGTGCAGTTTCGGCGGACGATTATCATTTTAGCGACCATCCGGAATATGTTGCGCCTTTGCGGGCAACCATCTCTAAAATCGCCGCGTTCGAGAATTGCGACATTTTGATTACCCCCCATCCTTCGCAAAGTGGTTTTTTCGAGCGTCTTAACGGCGACGAGCCTTTGATCGACGCGACAGCCTGCTCCCAATATGCGGCGGGCGCGCTAAGTAGGCTTGAAAACAGGTTGGCCAAAGAAACCTCAAAATGAACTGGAAGCTTACCCTGCCCTGCTCGCGCGCCGAAGCAGAGGCGATGCACGAGGATGATGAGTGGCTCGAGCAGTTCGAAAACCTGCCAACACTTGTGGCCGATGAGTTGGAAGCCTTCAACGACGCGAAATGGTCCATACAGGCCTACTTCAATGCAAAGCCGTCGCAGCATGATACCAGCCTGCTGGAAAACCGATTGGGCGCGAAAGCAGTTGTCGAGCATCTCCCCGACGAGGATTGGCTAACCCTGAGCCAGAAGAGCATCGATCCGGTCCATGCCGGGCGGTTCTATGTTCACACGTCAACCAACAAGGGCTCAATCCCTGCAGGCGCAAAGGCCTTTCTGATTGAGGCGGGGCAGGCTTTCGGCACTGGCGGGCACGAAACGACCAGCGGATGTCTCGCCATGCTTGACCGGCTGCATCGATCCGGAAAACGCTATCACCATATTGCAGATATAGGCACTGGCACGGGACTGCTGGCTTTCGCTGCACTACATCTTTGGCCACGGGCAATGATGACCGCATCGGACATCGATCCCGTAAGCATCAATGTGACACGCGAAAACGCCTCTGTAAATGGCGTCTCCCTCGGCCGGAGAAGCGGCCAGGTTACACTCTATGTTGCGACAGGGACCGACCATCCGGGAATATCTGCCCGCGCACCCTATGACCTGCTGATCGCCAATATCCTTGCGGGACCATTGGTGGAATTGGCCCCAAGTTTCTCGTCGGTCATCGCTGAAGGCGGCACATTGATCCTTGCAGGTTTGCTCGACACGCAAGTGGACAAGGTAATACGCGCTTATCGACGCAACGGCTTCCTGCTGATCGAGCGCAAGGATAATGGCGACTGGCCGTGCCTGCGCCTCGTCAAGCGCCGCCAATATGGACATAGACGCCCGATCCGCGCGTCGGGACGCACCAGCCAACCGCCGGGTGACTTCGGTACCTGGTAAAGACTACCGGCCAAATCCCGTTTTGCGCTTACCTACTTAGGCGCCGATAACCGGCCCATGAACGCGCAACCCGATGCAAGCCAGATGGCCATTGCCCGCGCTAGTCGCGAGCGCGAATTGCTGAGCGATGCGCTCGGCCGGGTGGGCATAGGCGACAGAAAAGCGTTCGAATTTTTATACCGGCGAACTTCCGCGAAACTTTTTGGCGTTTGTTTACGTATCTTCGGCAACCGGAACGAAGCCGAGGAAGCCTTGCAAGACGCCTATCTCACCATCTGGAACCGTGCCGCCGCCTTTGACCGGGACAAGGCGAGCCCGATCAGCTGGCTGGTTGCCGTCACACGCAACCGCGCGATCGACAGGCTTCGCGCGCGCGACAAGGGCAAACCGGCGGATCTTGAGGAAGCGCTGGCAATCCCTGACCCCTCACCCAATGCCGAAAAGCTGCTGTCAGAGAAAGACGATGCGCGCGTTGTCGACAGCTGTATTGAGCGACTCGATGATCGCGACGCCAATTTTATTCGCGCGGCCTTCTGGAACGGGCGCACCTATGCCGATCTCGCAGTTGCTGAATCGACGCCGCTGCCGACGGTAAAAAGCCGCATCCGCCGCGCGCTCATCAAGCTGCGCCATTGCCTTGAGGGCATGAGCTGATGCGTTTGACCGATGAGGATATCGCAACCGCTGGCGAACTGGCATTGGGTCTGCTCGACAAGGCCGAGGCAGCGCAGGCGCGTGCAAGACTTGCCGACGACCCGAATTTTGCCTCCGAGCATGCCAAATGGTCGGACCGCATGGTCGCAATGGAACCGCTCGAAGAAGAAGCTCCCTCGCCCGCTGTCTGGTCGCGGATTGACGCCGCGATCGCTTCCCAACCGCGTCAGGACAATACAGTCACTCGCCTTCGCATCTGGCAAGGATTGACGGCCGCTTCATTCGCCGTTGCACTGGTGCTGGCCACGATGCTGTGGCGCCAGCCCGAGATGCAACCTGTCCCCGCACAGCCGCAGATACTGGTCGCGGCGATTGGAGCAGAAGGTGGACGCGAAAGCGTCGCCGCCAACTATAATCCTCAAACGGGCGCGTTGCAGATCATCCCGATTTCGCTCGATACAGGTACGCTCTATCCCGAATTGTGGATCATCCCTGAAGATGGCGTCGCAAGGTCGCTTGGTATGATCGACCCATCAAAACCTGCTGTTCATTCCATCCCACAAGCGATGCGACCGCATCTGCACAAGGGTGCGTTGTTCGCGATTACACCCGAGCCAGCAGGCGGCGCGCCGGGCGGGAAGGCAACCGGACCGGTGATCGCCAAGGGTGCAATCGACACCATCTGAAAAAATTTTCATTCGGCTGCATCCATCCTGCAGGTCGCTCCGTAACTGCGTCCGACATGTATATCCCCCACATGTCTTGCAGAAGGAAAGACCATGACAAAGAACCTCTTCAAGATTGCAATTGCAAGTGCAGCCATCGCTTCGGCCGCAACCGTTGGCCATGCGCATAACCATGGCCATAGCGGCCATTCGATGGCCGCTCCGAAAACCAATATCGTCGAAGCAGCCGTTGCCACGCCTGATCTCTCAACCCTCGTTACCGCTGTCAAAGCCGCTGGTCTGGTCGATACACTCGCCAGCCCCGGCCCCTTCACCGTATTTGCACCCACCAATGCCGCCTTTGGCAAGCTGCCTGCCGGCACGGTCGAAACACTTGTAAGGCCTGAAAACAAGGGCACGTTGACCACCGTTCTGACCTATCATGTTGTCGCGGGCACCTTCGATAGCAAAGCTATCGCTGCCGCGATCAAGAGCGGTAATGGCAAGGCGACGCTCACCACGGTTCAGGGACAGAAGCTGACAGCATCCATGTATGGCGACAAGCTGATTGTTACCGATGCCAAGGGTGGCCAATCGACCGTCGCCCTAGCTGACCTTCGCCAAAAGAACGGCGTTGTCCATGTCATCGACAGCGTTCTGATGCCGTAACGCACTTGTTGGCGACCGGTACTCCGATCCCCCCTCCCATCAATCGGTTGCCAGCCAAGTCCCTTCCCTTTCGGGAAGGGGCTTTTCATTTGGCCTTTGATTGTGCGTAGGCCTGTGTGCCGCGCGTAATGACGTCATCTTCAGGCAGGATATCGGCGATCGGAATATCCGGCAGCGATTCCAGTTGTGCATAAAGCGGTGCAAAATCGGTTTCGACCGTGACCTTCAACAGATGCTCGAGTGACGGGATGACAAAATAATTCTGCTGGTAATCGTCGATCCGATATTCGGTGCGCATCAAGCGCAACAGATCGAACCGGATCCGGTTGGGGCTCGGATCGTCGAGGCAGAAGATGCTCTCGCCATAGCTGGAAACGATGCCTGCGCCATAAATGCGTAAGCCTGCTGGCTCCTCGATCAGCCCGAACTCGACCGTATACCAATATAGCCGGGCCAGCTTGTGCAGCGCGCCAAAGCCAAGGCTGCGCAGACCACCCTTGCCATAGGCCACCATATAGTCGGCAAACACCGGATCGGCGAGCATCGGGACATGGCCGAAGACGTCGTGGAAGACATCAGGTTCCTGCAGATAATCGAGCTGTTCGGGGGTGCGGATGAAATTGCCGGCAGGAAAGCGACGGTTGGCGAGATGGTCGAAAAACACATCGTCGGGAACCAGACCTGGTACAGCTACCACCTGCCAGCCCGTTACCGCCATTAGTCGCGCATTGAGTTCGCGGTAATCGGGAATGCCCGGCTTTTCGAGTTTGAGCACATCAATCCCGCGCATGAAGGCATCGCAGGCCCGACCAGGCAGCATTGCAGACTGGCGGGCGAACAGCCGGTCCCACATCGCATGCTCATCGGCGGTGAAGGCATCCCATGCTTGCGGGATCGTCCAATCCGGATTTGCACCCGGCGGCGGAGCATCATAGACATGGGTAAAGTCGGCCATGGAAGATAGTTACACTTGAAACTGTTTCGCATCAACAGCGTTGGTACTGCTTTGCGGGCTTTGATTGGCTGGCCGCTGCTGATGATTGGCTTGTACTTCGTCTCGGCACTGGCGGGCAGCTTCGTTCCGGCAAATTCCGATTGGAAGGAACCCGATCAAGGCATTCCCATTTTTGTCGAAACCAATGGCGTGCATGTTAGCTTGATCGTGCCGGTGTCCGCAGCAGGCGAAGACTTATCGGACCTCATCCGGCCCGAACATCTCATCGACGTCGATCTTTATGGCACGCACGCGATGATCGGTTGGGGCCATCGTAATGTCTATCGCAACGCGCGCACATGGAGCGATGTGCGGAGCGGAGATATAGCATCGGCCATAATCGGCTCAGACGAAACAACCCTGCATATCTACCACCTGATCGACCCGCGCCCTGCCCAACATCGCAGGCGCTTCCTGGTCTCACAG
>NZ_CALMSV010000036.1 GCF_937872355.1 uncultured Sphingorhabdus sp.
ACCCCATGTTGTGCCTGCTTTTATACGAGGGGGCGGAGGAAAACGCCCCCCCCCCCCTGGGGGGGGGTTGGGTGTTCCTTTTCTCCTTCATTGAATCGAGCTTCTTCCCGATCCCGCCACACCCACTGCTTGGCCTGATGTGCCTGGCACGGCCCGACCGCGCGATCCGCTATGGCGCCGTCTGCACCATTGCATCAGTGCTGGGCGGACTGTTCGGCTACGCCATTGGCTATTTTGCCTATGAAACCATTGGCGTGTCGTTGCTCAAGGCCTTGGGCCTGTGGGACACTTTCCCCGCGGCCGCCTGTTATCTGCGCGAATTCGGGGCAGAGATCATCCTGATAAAAGGCGCAACCCCGATCCCGTTCAAACTGTTGACGCTGACCGCGGGCTTCATCCAGATGCCCTTATTCGATTTCATCTGGTCAAGCGTGCTGAGCCGCGCCTTCCAGTTCATGCTGGTGGGCATATTATTCTGGAAATTCGGCGCGCCGATCAAGGCTTTCATCGACAAATATCTGGCCTGGGTCAGCGCCGGGTTCATCATAATCGTTGTCGGCGGCTTTGTCGCTTTCTCAATGCTGGCGGGCGGCGGATCGAAAGCGAGCGACAAATGCTCAGGCGTAACAACCATGGAGCAGGTTTTTCAACGGACCTGATCAGGTCGCGAACAACTGTCCATCATCGGCAAAAGCCTTGAACTCCAATGCATTGCCGCTGGGGTCAGTGAAAAACATCGTCGCCTGTTCGCCCACCTGCCCTTTGAAACGGACATAAGGTTCTATCCCAAACTGCACGCCAGCCGCCTTCAGGCGCGAGGCCAGATCCTCCCATTGCGGCATTGTCAGGACGATCCCGAAATGCGGGACCGGCACGTCGTGCCCGTCGACCGCATTGTGGATCGGGCGCGGCGTCATGCCAGCGTCCAGATGCGCCACAATTTGATGGCCATAGAGATCAAAATCGATCCAGTGATCCGACGAGCGTCCCTCGCGGCAGCCAAGCAGTTCGCCGTAAAACGCTCTCGCTGCTGCAAGATCATGCACGGGAAAGGCAAGGTGAAACGGGCGCAAGCTCATTCGGGCGGCATCGCCAGCGCTAGCGATTCCCCGAGGCGAAGGCAGCGCGCCATTTTTTCTTCGTTGCTGGGTTCGTTTTCGAGCTCGACCTGCAGTTCTTCGGCAGAAATAGGCTTGGGTTTTCCGGCAGCGGGAAGCCCTCGGGCCTTCATAGCAAAAGCGTTCGCCAGTCGCGCGAAAGCCTTCGCATCGCGACTGTCAGCACCCTCGCGCCCTGAAATTTCCTTGTACGAAATGTCGACCAGCGTCTTGCAATAGCGGATGCGATGCGGGTTCCCCAAATCCTCACCCAATTGAGTGCGATATAGGGCGATCTTGTCTGGTTCGTCGGTTTGCCAATCAGGTTCGGCTGCCAGCATCGACGCGCTGTTGTCAACGGCGGCGGCAGAGGTCGAAGCGTCAGTCGCGGCGAGCTGCCTGTCCATGACAGACTGGCATTCGTTGAAGCGGTTGCGGACATAGTCTTTCGACTTAGCGTCATCATCCATCCCGATGACCTTGGCTTGCTCGGCCTCGACCGCCTGCTTGATAGCAAAGGCGACAACCTCACGTGGCTGACCACTCTCTTGCATCACCCGTTCGCCCACTATCCCGGCCCAGCGCTTACCACTCTCGCGAACGTCGGCATAGCTGGCCAACGCTTCAGCGCCAGATCGTTGCTCGTGCGCGACAATGCCGATTACAGCAACACAGCCAATATCGCGCATCTGCAGGTCACTAATCGGGATGGGCGGATTGGGTGCCAGCATCAGCGCAAAAATCGGGATCATGTTCATCGGCTTTTGTTAGCAGCGCGCGTCTGAACGGCAAACAACAAGTTTGAGCGATTGCAATTGCAACATTTGCCCGCCATGTCAGCATCCAATGGCGAAGCTGCTGGCAACTTTCGAAAAACATCACGGTTTGACCCTGTTGATTGCGGGCGGAATTTCCGCCACCGGCTTTGCGCCGCTCAATCTGTGGCCGCTGACTTTGCTGAGCCTCGCATTACTGATGCAGTTGGTTGCCAGGGCGAAGAGCGGCAAACGCGCCTTCGTTCTGGGCTGGCTCTTCGGCGTTGGGCATTTCTGCATCGGCAACAACTGGATCGCGACCGCCTTCACCTATCAGGCAGCCATGCCCGCCTGGCTGGGCTGGATCGCGGTGTTTTTGCTCGCGCTCTATCTGGCGGTTTATCCGGCTCTAGCGTGCTGGGGGGTGTGGCGGATTGCGAATTTTGCCGCGCCTGCCTCCCCCAAGGCGACGATCCCATTCATCCTCGCATTCGCCGGATGCTGGATCATCACCGAATGGTTTCGCAGTTGGGTCTTCACCGGCTTTGCCTGGAACCCGTTGGGCGTCATTGCGGTCGGCGATGCGGCAGCGCCTGCCATCTATATCGGCAGCTATGGGCTGTCAGGGTTGGTCATCGCATCAGCAGGTATCTTGCTGCTGCTGGTAAGCCGCACGTGGCGACCTGCCCTTTTCCTAGCCTTACCGCTCACTATGTTGGCTGTGACTGCGCTGGTCGTGTTCAACACGGACAGCATCGATACCGTGATCCGCAACAAAGCGTTCAACAAACGGCAGGTCGAACTCACAATCGTTCAGCCCAATATCAGCCAGATCGATAAATATGCTCCCGGTTATGACGCGATCAATTTCTCCCGCCTTGCCCAACACAGCCAGCCGAAAAATGAACGCCCCCGCCTGGTCCTCTGGCCCGAAGCCGCGATCCCCTGGCGGTTGGAGGAAGGCTATCCCTTCCGTTACTACCAGTTCCAGCCCGGAGAGAGCGCCCAGGGTGCACGACTTACTTTGATGCGGCTGATGAACCCCGGTGACGTCCTGATCACTGGCGTGGACCGTTTGGAATTTGACAAAGGCGAGCAACTCGTGGGCGCGCGTAATGGCGTCACCGCGATGGACAGCTCGGGCAAAATTCTCGCCACCTATGACAAGGCGCACCTCGTTCCCTATGGCGAATATCTGGCACTTCGCTGGCTGCTCGAGCCGCTCGGCGCAACGCGATTGGTGCCGGGGACGATCGATTTCTGGCCCGGTCCCGGTCCGCGTACGCTCGACCTTCCATTCAACGGACAGCGCGTGAAAGTCGGCATGCAGATCTGCTATGAAATCATCTTTTCGGGGCAGGTGACGGACCGCGCCAACCGCCCCGATTTCATCTTCAACCCCTCGAACGATGCTTGGTTCGGCAGATGGGGCCCGCCGCAGCATCTCGCGCAGGCCCGCCTGCGCGCGATCGAAGAGGGCCTGCCCGTTGTCCGCGCGACCCCGACCGGGATCAGCGCCGTGGTCGACGCCGACGGTCGCATCATCGACAGACTGTCCCATGGCAAAGCGGGACGCATCGACGCACGTTTGCCTTTGGCAAAAGCGCCAACGCTGTTTGCTCTTTACGGCAATCTCCTGCCGCTCGCCTTTGCCGCACTGCTCATCGCATGCGCGCTGTTGCCACTTGCCCGACGTCACTCTTCTCGCTAATGGGCCGCGCAGCACATAAAGATTTCTTTATACGCAGACACAGCCACTGACTGGAAAAACCATGCGCACCAATTATCTTTTCACCTCTGAATCCGTATCCGAAGGCCATCCTGACAAGGTTGCCGACCAGATCAGCGATGCCATCGTCGACCTGTTTCTGTCCAAAGACCCAGAAGCCCGCATCGCTTGCGAAACGCTGACCACCACCCAACTTGTCGTGCTGGCCGGCGAAATCCGCTGCAAGGGCGTCTATGAAAACGGTGAATGGGCACCCGGCGCGAAGGAAGAGATTGAGGCCACCGTCCGCCGCACGGTTAAGGAAATCGGATATGAGCAGGAGGGCTTCCATTGGGAAAGCTTCCGCTTTGAAAACAATCTGCACGGCCAGTCTGCGCACATCGCGCAGGGCGTTGATGCCAGCGGCAACAAGGATGAAGGCGCAGGCGATCAGGGCATCATGTTCGGTTACGCGACCGACGAAACCCCCGATTTGATGCCGGCCACGCTCTACTACAGCCACAAAATCCTCGAGCGCATGGCCGCTGACCGCCATTCGGGCGCAGCTCCATTTCTGGAGCCCGATGCCAAGAGCCAGGTGACGTTGCGTTATGAAGGCAGCCTGCCCGTCGCGGCAACCGCAGTCGTCGTCTCGACCCAGCATGCACGGGGCTATGATGAAGGCGCAAAGGAAGCCGAACTGCACGCCTATGTGAAAAAGGTGGTCGCAGACGTGATTCCGCCAGTGCTGCTGCGCGGAACAGAATATCACATCAACCCGACAGGCAGCTTTGAAATTGGTGGCCCCGATGGCGATGCTGGCCTCACCGGCCGCAAGATCATCGTCGACACTTATGGTGGCGCGGCCCCGCATGGCGGCGGCGCGTTCAGCGGCAAGGACCCGACAAAGGTCGACCGCTCAGCCGCTTATATCAGCCGCTATCTGGCAAAGAACATCGTCGCCGCTGGCCTTGCGACGCGCTGCACGATCCAGCTGGCCTATGCTATCGGCGTGTCCAAACCGCTTTCACTTTATGTCGACACCCACGAAACCGGGACGGTTGGCGACGACAAGATTGAAGCTGCCATCATGGGTATTGAAAAGCTGGGGGGCCTCACCCCGCGTTCGATCCGCACCCATCTTGGTCTCAACAAACCAATCTATCGCAACACCGCTGCCTACGGCCATTTCGGACGCAAGGCGGAGGGCGATTTCTTCCCGTGGGAACGCACCGATCTGGTCGAAGACCTGAAGGCAGCGCTAGCCTAAGCTGGAACGGCCGCAACGGTTTTGAGTGTGTTTTCGTCGACATCGGCGAAAACCACCCTGTTGCGGCCGGTTTCTTTCGCACGATACAGTGCACGGTCCGCCCGCCGGATGGAATCGTCGATATCCTCGCCCGGCTCGACCAGCGCGACACCGACACTCGCGGTGCAAGATAATGCTTCATAAGGCGCATCCAACCGCGTTGCCGCCACGGCGGACCGCAAAAGTTCAGCAAGCTGCAATACCGCCGCTCTCTCGCCCGTTCGGAGAAGAATCACAAACTCTTCCCCGCCAAAGCGCACGACTTCTCCTAGCCCCCTGCAGCATGTAATCAGCGTCTGCGAAACTGCGACAAGAACACCGTCGCCAATGCCGTGCCCATATGTGTCATTGACCTGCTTAAAATGATCAAGGTCGACCATCAAAGCAGATTGAAACGGCATGGCCCCCCCGGGGCCTTCCAGCATCCGTTCAAAACCTCGTCGATTGGCAACCCCGGTCAGTGGATCAATCGTCGCCGCAGCAAAATGCCGCGCCACCATGTCGGTCGTGATCGCCATCACCAGCAGAAATGCCAAACTCAGTGCGAAAATTGCTGAGGTGAAATAGAAAATCATCATATATTGCGACCATTGGCTGGTCCGCGCATATTCACCAGACTGGTCGAGCGTGAAGTAGAAACCAAATCGTACCAGATAGCAAAGCCAGCACATCGCCACCACAAATGCAGTCACCTTATCCAAGCGTTTAGCACGGTGCTTAAAAAACCCGGGTAACGCCAAAGTCAGAATGGCGATGGCGACGATCGATGCATTCGGTACCCTTATTGCCACGCTATCAACGATGAAGGTGGCGTACAGATTGATCGCAAGGCCAATTGCGAAAAGTGTCGCCGCAGGCTTCACCGGTATTTTATCGCCATGACGCGTCAGGAAGGCATCGGCTGTATACCAGATGACGAGCCAATGAAGCGGAACAGCAATTGTGAAGAACCAACTTGGGAAAAGACTGCGTTGCGTATCGAGTACAATCGCCAGCATGCCAATACCGAAGGCTGCGGCGCCCTTCTTTGCAGAAGAAGATCCGCTCTCCGAACGCGCGAGCGTCATGAACACGGCAGTAAAGACGCCGTACATGACGGGAAGTACCCAAAAGAAGATCTTGTCGGTAATCACGCTGGTCCGAATACCCCCCAAGTAATAATCATTTTGCACGTAAGTTAGTGTAAATCCGGTAAAGACCGACGGCGCACGACAGACTCGCTTGCGCCGACAGCATTTTCCGCTAATCGCCGCCGCCATGACTGCGCACAAAGCCGGAGACCCGACAACGCTCAACCGCCTTTATGGCCGGTCGAAGGGTAAGAAACTGCGCTCCGCCCAGCAGGACCTGATCGACAATCTGCTTCCGCAAATTGCGGTACCGGAAGATGGCCCGGTTACCGCAGAACGTCTTTTTGGCATCGATCGGCCGCTGCATTTCGAAATCGGTTTCGGCGGCGGGGAGCATATGGCCTACCGCGCCGACATGCTGCCCGATCATGGCTTTATCGGCTGCGAACCCTTTGAGAACGGCGTCGCGCAGGCGCTTACCCATATCGACAATTATAACGGTATCGGCCCACTAGCCAATGTCCGGATCCATATGGGCGACGCGCTCGAAGTACTGGCGCGAATTCCAGATGGCAGCCTCAGCTTTGTGTACCTGCTACATCCAGACCCCTGGCCAAAAGCGCGGCATGCAAAGCGACGAATGATGAATGATGGCCCGGTCGACATGATCGCGGCGAAGCTAAAGCCCGGCGGCGAATTCCGGTTCGGCACCGATCACGCGATATATCTGCGTCATGCGCTGATGGTGATGCAAACGCACCGCCACCAGTTCGAATGGCTATGCAATGGTCCCAAAGATTTTCAGGTGCGCCCCGGCGGCTGGCCCGAAACGCGTTATGAAGCCAAGGCCCGTAATGTATACGGTCACGAAGTGTGGTATTTCCGCTGGAGGCGTAATTAGGGATACCTATAGCGTATAATTGCCGAGTTATATCAGCATATTAGCTACGCTACAATTTTCGTCCCTTGGCGGCATTTTCCGCCTCGGTGATTGCCCGGTGATTGCTGGGTGATTGCTGCAACGCCCATATTTGGAGGCGAAAATGGCTAGTGGAAGAATCACAAAAAGAATAGTCGATGCATTGATCGCATCGCGAAATGAAGGGTTCCTTTGGGACGAAGATAACAAAGAGTGGAGCCGTGTCATACATCCTGCAGTTCCGAATGGGCGGCCGGGAAGCAAGTACGCGGCGCTACACAATTGGCAGCCACGGATCACCCTGGACACCCACAACCGCCCGGGACGAAGCGCAGCGACTTTCGGTGCTCATTGCGCAAGGTATCGATCCAGTAGAGGTTGAAAAGCAGCGTCGGCGCGAGGCAATCGACCTTGCGTTCAACAATTATGCAGATCAATTTGAGAGGGCATGCGTCGGGAGAGGCTGGAAGCTACTGGTTGCGCGTTCGTTCCGGCTCTATGCGAAGCCGGCGCTCGGGAACAAGCCGCTACCCAAAATCGCCCGATCCGATGTAGTGGCCGTTTTCGATCGGATGCCCGAACACCAGATTGCCAATCGCCGCAATGTTTTCGCTGTTCTTCGGCGGATGTTTCGCTGGGCCGTCAGTAGGGGCGATATTGATCGCAGCCCGATGGAAGGCATGGAAACCCCGCCAGCTGTCAAAGCTCGTGATCGATGGCTCTCGGATCGGGAACTGGCGCGGGTTTGGCTCCATGCACCCGCAACACACCCCTGTTTTGGACCGATTGTGAGGCTGTTGATTGTAACCGGTCAGAGGCGCGAAGAAGTTTCGTCGTTGACCTGGGATGAGTTGGATCGGACGGAGCGCATCTGGACCTTGCCCGGAGATCGCGCAAAAAATGGCGAACCGAACCGGGTCCCGCTCAACGACTTGGCAATCTCCGTGCTTGACGCAGTTGCCGAGAAATCCGTCTGGCCGCAACGCGGTAAGGTTTTTTCGACATCGACTGGCGGAGGCTTCACGGGATATCATAAGGGCAAGCTAAAGCTCGACAGGCTGATCGCGGAAGACAATGGAGAGGTGATGCGGCCTTGGAGGCTGCATGACCTGCGCCGGACTCTTGCAACCGGCTTTCAGCGGCTTGGCGTCCGTTTTGAAGTTACCGAGGCGGTTTTGAACCACGTCGGCGGCTCGCGTGCCGGCGTTGCAGGGATTTACCAGCGGCATGATTGGAAAAACGAAAAGCGCGAAGCGCTAGACCTATGGAATGCGCATGTTGCAACGGCGCTGGAAAACTTGCAAAAAAGTCGGGCGCCGGGCGATCGTCAACAATAGTAACCTGAGTTATCTTTAAACCAGCGCTCGGTTAATTTGTTCGAACAACGCTAGCCAATGCATGGTGTCGGAGGACTGCCACGACGCGTCTTCGCGAACTCGCGGTCGGACGAGATGAACCGTTCAAGCATGGGCGAGACGATCCGCTCCATCGTTGGTGCGCCCTTGGCCTCGCCACCGTTGATCGCAAGCGCATAGGCCAAAAGGTCGCGATGCAATCGAGCCGACAGTTCGACAGTGAGGCGAACTGGTTTTTCATCGGCGAGATCGGCGAGTTTTAGGCGGGTCATTTCCCACCTCTCGGCGAAAGGATCAGATCGCGCGTCACAATTACTCGCACCGGGAAACCCGGCCGGATGGTTAGCGTCGGCCGCACGTTCAATTCCCGACTGACAATCTGCTCGCCCGCGTGGCCCACGCTGTCCTGGCTGCCGCGCCGCAACGCGCGGATGAGATTGCCGTCTTCGCCCGAGCCCAGCTCGGCCCCGACACCCAGCAGGGTCGATACAAGCGCGGCCTTCAAGACTCCCCCCCAGTGAAAGTCAGTTCGATCCTTAAGCCCTGCAAATCCGCGAGGATCGGCACCGGGCTGGCGTTCTAGCACGATCGAATGGCCGTCGGGCAGGATCAGCCGGTTCCAGGCAAGCAGGACGCGGCTCTGCCCGAAGGCGACATCGGCATCATAGTCACCGATGAGCCGCGACCCTTGCGGGATCAAGAGGATCCGCCCGGTGCGGCTGTCATAGACATTTTGCGTCACCTGCGCGGTAATCTGGCCGGGCAGGTCGGAGCGGATGCCGGTAATGAGCGCCGCCGGAATGATGCTGCCGGCCTGAAGGATATGGGAATCGGCAGGCGGAATCAGACGTTCAGGCGAGACGGTGCGCCGATCTGCTGCGCGGTCGAGAAAAGTGCGGCGGCTTTCAGTTTGCCCGGTTGGTGCCGGTGAGGCTGTAGCCGGCGTATCGCCACCAATCGGCAGCGCGGCGCTGGCGGGCGCATTGCCGCCACCCGTTCCGCCGAAAAACACTCGCGCCTGAAGGGCGGCGTCGCGCTCCTGTTCGAGCCGCTGGCGCGCGGCCTCTCGTCCCTGTTCCGCGCGTTGCAAGGCAGTAAGTTCGGGTGACGGCGCTCCCGTTCCAACAGGTGGCATCGCTGCAATCGCTCCCTCGTCCTGCGCGTCGAGGATCGGCTTTCCGAGATCGCCTGGCAATGGTGCGCCCAGCTTGGGAACCTGACCATAATCCTTTGGCGCGCCCGCAAGACTGTCGGCGGCATTGCGGCTATCGGTGTTGTAAAGCTCCTGGCTTCCTCTCGGATCGCCGGGCTGAAGCGCATAGATCAGCGCACCACCGATCAAAGCGGTTGTCGTGGCGCAGGCGATGCCGATCGCCTTCCTCGAAAGCCGCATGACCCTTGGCGGCTCGCGGCGCAGATTGACTGCCGTTTGCGGATCGCCGGTCGGGCCTTCGAGCTCCACCGGGGTTTCAGGATCATGGCTCATGACGTAGCCTTCCGGCGGCTGGAGCGGATGCGGACACGTTGCTCGGATTTGCGGTCACCCAGGCGCAGCTCGGCCTCGGCGAACAGCAGATCGACGATCATATAACGCCCCGAAACGCGGTAGTTGACCAGTTCGGCAGCACCGCCCGCACCGATCACGAACAGCGGCGGCATCTCGCCTTGGCCAATGTTTTCTGGAAATTCGACATAGACCCTTACGCCATCGTCGAAGGCGCGTAACGGCCGCCAGTCGGGCTTGTCGCCCTTGATGCTGTAATCGAAGTTCATTTGGTCGCGGACGATCCAGGCTCCGGCCGGAGCGTTGCGTGCTTCCGCCTCACGCGCCCGGTGCAGCGCGATCAGTTCGTCCTGCGGATAGGTCCAAGACACCGAAGCCATATAGGTCGAAGGCGTGGCGCGCAGTTCGAGGTGATAAGTGCGCCGGTCGGTGTTGATCACCAGGTTGGTGGCAATGTCGGCGCGGGTCGGCTTGATGAGGATATGGACGCGGGCGAGCGCGCCGGTGCCGCTGACCGTATCGCCGATCATCCAGCGCACTGTGTCTCCCGATGCAACCGGACCCGACCCGACCAGTTGCTCGCCTTCCTGAAGCGCGATGTCGGTCACTTGGCCCGGTGCAGCATAGACCTGATAGAGCGCGCCCGGCGTGTAGGGATATTGCTGGATCGCATTCACGAAGCCTTGGGTATGGGGCTGCACCCTAGCGGCTTCATTTG
>NZ_CALMSV010000037.1 GCF_937872355.1 uncultured Sphingorhabdus sp.
CGACCACCGAGATCTACACTCTTTCCCTACACGACGCTCTTCCGATCTCATGGTGGCACCGCAATCGAAGACCCGCCGGGCGTTCGTGATGGCGGCGCGATGAAGCTGTATCTCGCTTATCTGCGCGATCCGGCAGGCAACAAGGTCTGCGCCATGTACCGCATGCCCTGAGTTGGACGCGGAATCCAAACTCTATGAAGACTTGAAGCTCCTCGGCATTGCTTATGCAGTCGAGGAGCATCAGGCGGTTTTTACCGTCGATGAAAGCCGCGATGTGAATGCCAATATTCCCGGCGCACATACCAAAAACCTGTTCCTGAAAGACAATGGTGGCCAGTTCTGGCTGGTCACGGTGCCGGGCGAAATTCGGGTCGACCTGAAGGCGTTACCGGACACCATCGGATCAAAACGGCTAAGCTTTGGCAAAGCGGAGGATCTGCTGCGCCTGCTGGGGCTTACGCCCGGGTCGGTGACGCCTTTGAGCGCGATGAACGACGCCGACGGCGAAGTGCGGGTCGTGCTGGATTGCGATCTCGCCGAAGCAGCGACCGTCTGGGTGCATCCGCTGCGCAACACCGCTTCACTAGGCCTTTCCGGAAGCGACCTTGTGAAGGTACTGGATAGCTGGCACCACAATCCTCAGATTGCATACATTCCCCGCCTCGACGAAACCGCACCGGCATGAAGCGGCTTGCCATCATCTGGCACAGCATGACCGGCGGATCACAAGCGCTGGCCGAAGCCGCCGCAATGGGCGCGCGGGCTGCGGAGGGACTGGAAGTCGTGCTGCTTCATGCCGAAGCAGCGAGCCCGCAAACGCTGCTTGACGTCGATGGCTATATCTTTGTCTTCCCCGAAAATCTCGCCGCCATCAGCGGGGTGATGAAGGCCTTTTTCGACCGCAGCTATTATCCCTGCCTCGGGCAGATCGAAGGGCGGCCTTATGCACTGCTGGTCTGCGCAGGGTCGGATGGCCGCAATGCCGTTCGCCAGGCTGAACGCATTGCCACAGGCTGGCGGTTGAAACGCATCGCCGACAGCCTGATTGTGTGCACGCATGCGCAGACGCCGGAAGCCATTTTGGCACCCAAGACAATCGACGAACCGGAATTGGCCAAGGCGCGCGAATATGGCGCGGCGATGGCCGAGGGATTGGCGCTAGGGGTTTTTTAGCGCGGTTACGCCCGGCGATGCTCGCTCTTCACCCAACGCACAGTGCCCGATGAAGCACGCATCACGACGCTTTCGGTGGTGATCTTGCCATCACGGGTGCGCTTCACGCCTTCGAGAAGCGAACCGCTGGTCACTCCGGTTGCGGCGAAAATGCAATCGCCCTTGGCGAGTTCCTCAAGGTCGTAAATCTTGTCGAGATCTTCGATGCCCCATTTGCGCGCGCGCAGGCGCTCATCATCGTTGCGGAACAGCAGGCGCCCTTTGAACTGGCCGCCAACGCAGCGCAATGCCGCCGCAGCCAACACGCCTTCGGGTGCGCCGCCCGAACCCATGTATAGGTCAATGGTCGTATCGGGATTGGTGGTGGCGATCACGCCAGCAACGTCGCCATCAGGGATCAGCATGATGCCGCAACCTAGAGCGCGCAATTCTGCAATCAACTTCTCATGCCGCGGGCGATCAAGAACGCAGACGATGATTTCGCCTGGCGGCACACCTTTTTCCTTGGCGACTGCCATCACATTTTCGGTCGCGCTCTTGGCGAGATCGATGATGCCTGGAGAATAGCCGGGGCCCACCGCGATCTTGTCCATATAAACGTCGGGCGCGTTGAGCAGATTGCCTTCTTCGGCCACCGCAAGCACCGCCAGGGCGTTGGGACCTGCCTTGGCCGTGATCGTTGTGCCTTCGAGCGGATCGAGAGCAATGTCGATTTTCGGACCCTTGCCGGGTGCCATGCCGACCTTTTCGCCGATATAGAGCATCGGTGCTTCGTCTCGTTCGCCTTCACCGATGACGACCGTGCCGTCCATGTAGAGTGAGTTCAACGCGGCGCGCATGGCTTCCACCGCTGCCGCGTCTGCAGCCTTTTCGTCGCCGCGGCCGATCAGTTCTGCCGCTGCCATCGCAGCGGCCTCTGTAACGCGCACCATTTCGAGGACCAGAACGCGGTCCATTGCGCCGCTAGATTGCGTCGTCATTCTATTCTCCCAAAATATGCATGACCATCGGTTCACCCTGCAGGCTATCAGAGCCATTAAGGGCGGCGAGGGTATCGGTTACGGCCTGCTCACGCGCCTCGTGCGTGACCATGGCGATGAGGGCCGAGCCATCGGCAACCTCGCGCTGGATGAGGCTTTCGATCGAAAGCCCGGCATCGCGCATCGCCGCGGCTATTTCAGCGAGTACACCCGGCCGGTCGGCAACGAGCATTCGCAAATAGGTCTTGTTGATGCGATGCGCGGCGGTGGCGCGCGGCAATTCGTCAAGTTCGGTTGTCGGCACAGAGAATGCCGGGCCGGTTTCCTTGCGTGCAATATCGACAAGGTCTGCCACCACAGCAGAGGCTGTGGGCCGATCACCTGCGCCCGCGCCCTGGAACAGCAAGCGGCCCGAGAAATTGCCTTCCGCAACAACCGCGTTGGTCGCGCCGGTCACATTGGCGAGCGGATGATCGATGGGGACAAGGCACGGCTGGACACGCTGGAACAGCGATGAACCACCATTTTCGCCATCGACTTCGGCAAGGCCGATCAAGCGGATGCGATATCCCAGTGCCTGTGCCTGCGCGATATCGGCGGCGATGATCTTGCGAATGCCGCGAATGTCGACGCCGTCAAAATCAATGCGACTGCCAAAGCTGAGCGATGCAAGGATCGAAAGTTTGTGCGCCGCATCGACACCATCAATGTCAAAGCTGGGGTCTGCCTCTGCAAAACCCTTTGCCTGCGCATCGGCCAGCACCTCACCAAAATCGCGGCCATCGCGTTCCATCGCCGATAGGATGAAATTGCAGGTGCCGTTGAGGATTCCGTACACGCGGTCAATGCGGTTGGCCGCCGCCCCATCGCGCAGCCCCTGAATCACCGGGATTCCGCCCGCGACCGCTGCCTCGAACTTTAGCGGCGCGCCTTTAGAATCGGCAAGTGCGCCCAATTCGGCACCGTGATGCGCAATCATCGCCTTATTAGCCGTAACCAGCGCGCGGCCAGCGCCCAGCGTTTCGCGCGCCAGCGTCAGCGCCGGACCATCGGAACCGCCGACCAATTCGACAACCACGTCGACATCGACGGCCGTGGCGAGTTCGCCCATATCATCCACCCAGCGATAGGGCGTGAGGTCTACACCGCGATCCTTGGAACGATCGCGCGCGGTGATGGCGGTAATTTCGATCGGGCGACCGGCACGGCGCGCAATCAAGGCGCTATTTTCTTCGATAAGCTGGATGACGCCGGTGCCAACCGTTCCCAGCCCGGCCAATCCGATACGAAGCGCGTTTGCCATAAAACCCCGAATTCCCTTTTCGCGGCTGCGCCTAGTGCAAATTCCGCTGTTTGGCCAGCCTTAGCTTGCCCGAAATTGTGTCCAACCCTATAGGCGCGGCATGACCGATCAACCGACTATCCTCATCCTCGCGGGCAAACGCGACGGGAAGCTCGATCCGCTCGCCGAACGCGCAGCCTCCCCCCCCAATGGCCGGGCCCCGATCACGGGCAACCCGCCGCGAGATGGGGGGGGGGGGGCGGCTGGCCCGGCCTTTCCCGAAGCCAAGGTTTTCATCTCGATCCATGATCCCGCCGTTATCGCTGACCTGCCAGCAGTCGCGGCGCTTGTAAAAAGCGGGCGTCTGGTTCTGAGCGAGGCGCAGGCTGGGATCGTCGAAAGCGTCGAACACGCCATCGCACTAGCTGGAGGCGATGCCGCATTCCCGCTACTGATCACCACAGCCGACAATGTGCTTGCGGAAAGCGGCTATCTCCAAAACGTGCATCGCGATGCGCTGGCAAGCGAAGGCGATGCTGTTGTCGTGCTCGCCACACGCGAGTCCATTCGCGCAGCACATCCAGACGGGCAACGCAAATTTTATGAATTCAAGGATGTCGCAATTTCGAACTGCAACGTCTTTTGGCTGCGCAATGCCAAAGCGTTACGGGCGACCGAAGCCTTTCGCGAAGGTGGGCAATTTGCGAAGAACCGCGCCCGCATCGCCAAAGCGTTCGGCATCATCAATCTGATCCGCTTCCGGCTGGGCTGGTGGACGCTCGACAAGGCGTTCAAGGCCATTTCGCGTCGATTCGGCGTTCAGGTAGTGCCGCAAATCACGCCCGATGGAGCATTTGCCATCGATGTCGATAATGAGCGGACTTATGGGGTCGCTGAGCTTTTGTTGAAAGCGCGCAAGGGTTAATCCTTGAACTCCACCCGGGCACGCCAGAGCTGCATCCATTCGGCAGAACCACGGCATTCGTCCATCGCGAAAGCTTCGACAAGGCGGAAAATGTCCCCATCCCAGACATAAGTCCGGGCGGTGCCGCAATCACCCAGGCCGCGCCCTTTGTGAAAGCTGCTGAGTTGTTGTGTCGCGGCATCCCAGCTCGGGTTGGAAAGCAGCTTGATTCCGTCCATACCCTCATCCGCCTGATCCGGATAATCGAAGCGTGCCGGGGCGAAGGTCCATTTCTTGCCGTCGGCT
>NZ_CALMSV010000038.1 GCF_937872355.1 uncultured Sphingorhabdus sp.
TAACAATTCATTCAAGCCGACGCCGCTTCGCGGCGCGGCTTAATTCAGGCGTTAGATGCACTAAGCACATAATTGCTCACAGCCAAACTATCAGGTCAAGTCTGCTTTTATTATTTTTAAGCGTGCATAATAAGCCCTACACAAATTGGGAGATATATCATGAAAGGCTGGCTTTTTCTTGTTATCGCAATAGTTGGCGAAGTAATCGCAACATCCGCATTAAAATCTAGCGAGGGCTTTACTAAGCTTGCCCCTTCCGCCGTTGTCATAATCGGTTATGGCATCGCATTTTATTTTCTTTCTCTGGTTCTGAAATCCATCCCTGTCGGTGTTGCTTATGCAGTCTGGTCGGGACTCGGCGTCGTCATAATTACAGCCATTGCCTGGTTGCTTCATGGGCAAAAGCTTGATGCGTGGGGCTTTGTAGGTATGGGGCTCATAATTGCTGCCTTTTTGCTCGCCCGATCCCCATCGTGGAAGTCGCTGCGGAGGCCGACGCCATGGTGACGGTGTTCGGCATTCTGAATCTCACCGAGGACTCCTTCTTCGATGAGAGCCGGCGGCTAGACCCCGCCGGCGCTGTCACCGCGGCGATCGAAATGCTGCGAGTCGGATCAGACGTCGTGGATGTCGGACCGGCCGCCAGCCATCCGGACGCGAGGCCTGTATCGCCGGCCGATGAGATCAGACGTATTGCGCCGCTCTTAGACGCCCTGTCCGATCAGATGCACCGTGTTTCAATCGACAGCTTCCAACCGGAAACCCAGCGCTATGCGCTCAAGCGCGGCGTGGGCTACCTGAACGATATCCAAGGATTTCCTGACCCTGCGCTCTATCCCGATATTGCTGAGGCGGACTGCAGGCTGGTGGTTATGCACTCAGCGCAGCGGGATGGCATCGCCACCCGCACCGGTCACCTTCGACCCGAAGACGCGCTCGACGAGATTGTGCGGTTCTTCGAGGCGCGGGTTTCCGCCTTGCGACGGAGCGGGGTCGCTGCCGACCGGCTCATCCTCGATCCGGGGATGGGATTTTTCTTGAGCCCCGCACCGGAAACATCGCTGCACGTGCTGTCGAACCTTCAAAAGCTGAAGTCGGCGTTGGGGCTTCCGCTATTGGTCTCGGTGTCGCGGAAATCCTTCTTGGGCGCCACCGTTGGCCTTCCTGTAAAGGATCTGGGTCCAGCGAGCCTTGCGGCGGAACTTCACGCGATCGGCAATGGCGCTGACTACGTCCGCACCCACGCGCCTGGAGATCTGCGAAGCGCAATCACCTTCTCGGAAACCCTCGCGAAATTTCGCAGTCGCGACGCCAGAGACCGAGGGTTAGATCATGCCTAGCATTCACCTTCCGGCCGCCCGCTAGCGGACCCTGGTCAGGTTCCGCGAAGGTGGGCGCAGACATGCTGGGCTCGTCAGGATCAAACTGCACTATGAGGCGGCGGTTCATACCGCGCCAGGGGAGCGAATGGACAGCGAGGAGCCTCCGAACGTTCGGGTCGCCTGCTCGGGTGATATCGACGAGGTTGTGCGGCTGATGCACGACGCTGCGGCGTGGATGTCCGCCAAGGGAACGCCCGCCTGGGACGTCGCGCGGATCGACCGGACATTCGCGGAGACCTTCGTCCTGAGATCCGAGCTCCTAGTCGCGAGTTGCAGCGACGGCATCGTCGGCTGTTGCACCTTGTCGGCCGAGGATCCCGAGTTCTGGCCCGACGCCCTCAAGGGGGAGGCCGCATATCTGCACAAGCTCGCGGTGCGACGGACACATGCGGGCCGGGGTGTCAGCTCCGCGCTGATCGAGGCTTGCCGCCATGCCGCGCGAACGCAGGGGTGCGCCAAGCTGCGGCTCGACTGCCACCCGAACCTGCGTGGCCTATACGAGCGGCTCGGATTCACCCACGTCGACACTTTCAATCCCGGCTGGGATCCAACCTTCATCGCAGAACGCCTAGAACTCGAAATCTAACGTCCGTTCGGGCATCGAGGTCCATGTCGGGGTGGGACGGGCCCGTGGCTTCAAGATCACTTGCAGTCCGACCGCGATGTCTTGGTTGCGCGAGAGGTTGTCGACAGGCCATGCTGAGTGTGCGATGGTTGATCGCTTCCTCGCCGCTCTCCACGGCGACGATGGCCGCCGCCATCAGCAAGTGCGCCAGTTCCCCTATGGTGCCCTCGCTGCGTGTGAGCAGGTAGCGAGCCATGTCCAGCGTGGCAATTGGGGAAGGCCGGCGCAGCGGGAGCGAAGCGGCGAAGCTGGCCAGCAGTTAGCAGCAATCGTCGTTGGCCTCCCATACCGGCAGCATCATCGGCTCGAAGCGAT
>NZ_CALMSV010000039.1 GCF_937872355.1 uncultured Sphingorhabdus sp.
CAGGACGCCAGACCGCTCATTGTCAGACTTGTTCAGCAGTTCCTGTGCTGCGGCAGCGACAACGGGGTGAACACCATCTTTGCCGAGGTGCGGGGTCGTCTTCATCCGGTGCAGCGTGGTTTCTATCGAACGGCGCGGATCGGAAAGGAAGCCAGCGACCCCGGCCAGCGACTTGTCCTTCTCGGCATAGAGGACGTGCAGGATGGTGCCAACGAGCAGCGAATGGCTGGTCTTCTCCCAATGCGTGCGCTTTTCCAGTGACCCTTCGGGGTCGATCAATATGTCTGCGATGTTCTGGGCGTCACGCACCTCCCAATCGCCCTTCCGGACTTCGAGCAGCGGATTGTAGGGGTTGGATGCGGGGTTGGTCGGATCGAACAGCAGGACGCGGCCATGCCGCGCGCGAAAGCCCGCCGTCAGATCCCAGTTCTCGCCTTTGATATCGTGGACGATGCAACTGCCCGGCCAGGCGAGCAGCGACGGGATGACGAGACCAACGCCTTTGCCGGAACGGGTCGGCGCAAAGCAGAGAATATGCTCGGGGCCATTGTGCCGCAGATACCGGTTCTTGTGCGAGCCGATCACCACGCCGTCCTGTTTCAGGAGGCCGGCCTTGCGGATTTCCTTGTCGGTTGCCCACCGCGCAGACCCATACGTCTCTGACTGCTTCTCCTCCCGCGCGCGCCACACCGACATGGCAATCGCGATGACTATGGCGGCCATGGCACCCGAGACCGCGATGAATGCGCCGGTCTGGAAGATCTTTGGTGCATAGGCGTCGAACGCAAACCACCACCAGAAGAAGGCGTAGGGCGGGTAGATTGGCCAAGGTCCAAGCCAGAACCAAGGCTGGCCGAGCTCAGGTTGGTACGCAAGGGCGTGGGCCGTCCATTGGGTGGCAGACCAGATGCCAAGCAAGGTGACGCTGATGACGGCGATGACCTGACCCCAGAGAATACGGGTGGCGTTCATTGAAAGTTACTCCTGATGAGGGGGTAAATGAGGGTCACAGGCTGATCCCGCGTCCGCGGCCCAAGGCCCAGTCGACAGAACCGCCCGGCGACATGGTGCCGGTGATGTGCTGGCCGAGGTGCTGATCGAGCGCCGGGCGCCAGGGCACGAGCTGGAAGCCCAGCCCTTCGTCGATCATCGCGAAGCGGCCCGTCGAAAGCGTCACCCGCTCCCGGTAGATGCCGCTGACATAGTCGCCTGCGCCCGACGGTTTGTGCTCAAGTCCCGTGCGCGCGGCGATGGCCTGCGTGGCCGCTGTCAGTTCCTGATTCTTCAGCGTTCCGACGAGATCCTGAGCAAGGATGACCCGCTGGCCCTGCCGGCGGGCAAGACCCTGCGTTTCGAGATGGCTGGCGCGGGCATCCAAGGCGTCGCGCATCTCGCGCCCGAAACCATTGCCCGTTGCCACGGGATCGCGGGCAACAAGTTGGCGATCAAGCCACGTCGCGCCAGGTGCTTTGATCTGTGCCTCGAGGGGTATGTCTGATCGCGTGGCGAGCGACAGCCGGTCATGCCCTTTGGCATCCTCCCATGAGCGCAGTTCGACGATCGATCCGGCTTTGGCATCGCCGGTCATCTCCATGTCCTTGAACCGCAGATGGTGCGTGCGGCCATCGACACCGTCGACGATGGCATAGGCACTGCCCGTCAGCTCGTCGTGGAGGCCACGTTCGACCAGGCGTCCGATGACCGGTTCGCTTGGAACGTCCTGATGCAGGGCCAATGCCGATACATCAAACCGCCCGCCGTCGCGGCTCATGGCATTGTGCATCGTCTTGATGATGTCGTTGCGCACCGAAAGATCGCGCAATGTGTTTTCGGCACCGGGCTCCAGCGCCCACACTGCAGGCCCTTCGCGCGCGGCCAGCCCCAGCTGTTCCAGTTTGGCGGCGCGGCCCAAAAGCAGCCGGCGCATTTCGGGATCGGCGTCGCCGCCTGGGCGCAGATCGACAAGACCGGCCGTGTCCTGACCCAAGCGTTCAAGCTGCCGGTCAAGACTGGTCCAGCGCTCGGCATCGACCTCGCGTTCGAGCGCGGTGCGGATGTCCAGCTCGGTGCGCGGCCCCAGTTCGACCGTCACCCGCTCTTCCGCCCGGAACCGCAGACCTTCGCTGATATAGCCCCGGTCAATGACAAGATCGGTGCCGTCACTGGCAACGCCGCGCACCAGCACATGGATGTGCGGATTGTCGGTGTTCCAATGGTCAACGGCGACCCAGTCCAGTTCGGTGCCTAGATCCTTGGCCGCGTCAGCCATCAATTCGCGGGTGAAGCTGCGCAGGTCTTCCATGTCCCCTGCATCTTCGGGCGAGACGATGAAACGAAAGTGGTGCCGGTCATCTTCGCAACGCCCTGCAAAGGCATCCCGATCAGCCCTGTCGGTCTGGGCATCGAACATCGAGGCATCGCGCCCGTCGCGGGACACGCCGTCACGCTCAAGATACTTGATGTGCTTTGCCAGTGGTGCGGCGCGGTAATGCGCACCTTTATGGCGAGCTATGCGCGCCATAACAGTAACGCGGCGTTGGCCAGGTGTGCGGCGCATCGCGGCAACCGTCCGACGCCCGCGCGCGGCTTTGCCGCTGCCACTCCCGCGTTTCAGACCCGCTCGCCGTGAACCCGCATGGCCCGCCTTGTTGGCGGCACGCTGGACCTGAGCCGCCAGCTTCTGGCTTCGCCGTCCAGAGGCTGCACCGCTGTCCCTGCTTCTTCCCGGCCGCACCCGAAATTCATTGTCGTCTCGGCTCATTTTGAAGGTGCCAGACGATTACGCCGCAGTTTTGCGGGTGTTTGGGAAGCATTGTATGGCAGGCTTTGCCCGGTGCCATACGGAATTATCTCGCTACAACAACCACATGAGGGCCAGGTGCTGGCACTCCTTTTATCTTGCCCTCCAAAATTGCCCTCTCGCTCAGACACACGCCTCCCCGCCGTGTCCATCCGACACGACGCCCGAACCGTCAGAGATGCGCTGGTGTAACCCATCACGGATTTCGCGGTGAAAGCGACACAAACAGGGGGTGCGGCGCGGGGCTCGATATCGGCAAAGAGGCCGACGGCGACGCAAGCTGGGTGCGCTGTGGCTGCACATCAGCCGCACCATCATTGCTGCTCGCTTCTCCATCGCTGCGCGGCGTGAACAATGTAGCCTGACGCCAGGGATGAGCATTGGCAGTTGGCATGGCAGCAGGCGAAGCGATGCTGGCCATTCCAAGGCTTGGCGCGATCTGGGCGACGTAGTTGACGGTTTCTGCCGGAAGACTGCGACGACCGGCAGCATAGTCATCGGCACGGCCTGGTCCCGCATTGTAGGCCGCCAGCATCAAGCTGACATTGCGATACCGATCCCACATGGCGCGCAGATAGGCCGCACCTCCAAGGATGTTCGCACGCACATCGAACGGGTCAGAGCCAAGGCCATGCCGCGCGCTCAGCATAGACCAAGTGCCGGGCATGATCTGCATCAGCCCTATGGCTCCGGCAGGCGAAACCGCGCGCGAATTGCCGCGACTTTCCGCCCGCATCACCGCCCATATCCAGAGCTCGGGAATGCCGAAGCGCTGCGATGCCTCTGCGACATGCGGCGCATAAGGATGCGCTGCAAACTGGTCAGGCACCGTCGCAACTGCGGCAACCGGAGAAGTCGCCGCTGCCAAGCCGAGAGCGAAACAAGTGCCGGGAAGGAGAAGGTGAAGGCGCAGCCGAACGGCAATCCGAACTACGGAAAACCTGCGACGGCGAAGCGAAGCAACGGTCATGGCCTATTTCCGATCGCGATTGGTCGGACGCGACCAGAGCAGGTGATGCTCGTCGTCACGGGACATGGACCGAAGCAGGTTGGCGCGCAGGGGATGGGCAAAGGCCGGGTCGTCGATCTGCACCGCGACAAAGGCACCGGCGCGCTCGCCTGTGCGGTTCCAGCCAGCGCCAATTTCAGTGCCGGTTTCGGCATCGCCGAGCAGCACGCGCCAGTCGGGTGCATTGTCGCTGTCGTTCGATTGAGCCGGGACGAGCGTCACGACAGCATCGAGCATGAGGGTCCGGATTTGGCCCGTGAAACTGTCCTGCGCGGAATGAAAGATGCCGATCATCATGGCCTGTGCTCCTGGTTGGTGGTTGGGGAAGCGGCGGACGCACCAAAGTCACGCCAGCGCAGGGGCTGGTCAGGTGCATCACGGGTAAGGATGGGGTGTGCCGTGCCGATAAGACCGGCTGCGGGCAGAGCGCCGAAATAGCGCCCATCAAGGCTGTCGGGCGCCGGGTTCAACAGGAACAATTCGTCTGTCCGAACGCGGTGACAGCCCTGCCAGCTTGGCAAAGGCCGCCCCATTCTGTCGTGCGATTTGGCTATGGCGACACGGTTGCCGTCCACCGAGACGACAGCACCGGCGCGGCACGCCCATTGCCCAGGCAGAGCCGCGACATGTTTCATGAGCGGTACGCCGATCGGCAGATAGTGGCGATCGGCCATCATCCGTGCGGTCGCAGCCGGCGGCACAATGGCGACCAACTCGCCGAGCCTTGGGCGTGTGTCGCTCACGAGGCGATAGAGGCCGACGGGCGCACTGGCGCTCGCGTTCCACATCAGTCTCGGTCGCGGCGACAGGATGGCGACTGCTGCGAACCCGGCGCTGAACAAGCCTGCCCACAGTATCGTGGCGCGAACATAGCGGCGGCGGCTCATGCTTCGAGCGCCTTGCGCCGGAGCCAGGCTGCGTGCCGTTCAGCTGTGTAAGCCCGGAACGGCATTCCGGCGTTCAGCCGGTTGCCGACGTGGCGCCAGTGATCGGGCGATGCGTCGCACGGATCAACACCGGCGGCTTCGACCGCATCAATGGCCTGCAACACCTGTGCGACCTTGGGCCAGCTCTCGATGTGCAGCAGGATGTCGCCGCCCGGGCGGACAAACGGCAACGTCGTGTAGGCCTCGCCCGGAGCAACCGCCGTCACGATGTCTATGCACGAATGGATCGTGCCATAGTCGTTCGAGGTCCAGCGCACGAAAGCGAATACCGCGCCGGGACGGAAGGCGATGACGCGCGTGCGGCGGTTGATGATCGTGTCAGCCGCAATGCGACCGAAGCGGATCCATTGTTCGTAGCGCTTCTCGATCCAGGTCACTTCGACCTCGGTCAGGGCGCTGGCTGTTGCTGACCTGATGGCGTGCGAGGAGCTGTGCCGCTGCGCAGTTGGCTCGCTCATGGCCGCGCTCCTGCCACCGCGAACCCGACAAGCTTGACGCGGGCGTTGAGCAGGCCGGTCGCACCGAGATTATCCACAGGCTGAAAAAGGGTTAGCAAGAATCCGAAGGATTCTTTTCTATTAGCATCGTTAGAGGAGTGCCGATTTGCCGCAGAATTCTGCGGGTTTCCGCATGGTCCCGGTTTTCGATAGGCCGAGGATCGGGTTTCCGATGGGCCGAGTCCGACGGTTTTTGATAGGCCGAATGTCATGCCAACTTCTCCACAGGGAAACCGACGCGCCGGGCAGCGGCAACGAACGGGTCGACGGGGATGGGTTTGAAGATCAGCCGCTCGCGGCCGAAGCTGTGCTCAAGGCTCAGATGGTAGCCCGGGAGAGACTGCCGCCGGACGATGGTCCGCAGCTCGAATGCGAATTGCTTGAGCGGCGAAAGCGCACCTGATTTGAGATGAAGGTGCGGAACGTCGAAGCTCCAGCCACCGCGCTGATGTCCACCATGCTTGCGCACGATACGGTAGAGCCAGCGCTCGACGCCGCCAGTCAGCGCAAAGTAGGCGCGGTCGATTGTCAGGATCAGGCCGCGATCGAGCACACCCGCATAGAACCAGTCGGGCAGGATGAGCTCGATGCCAACGGCTCGGCCACGGTCGTCGAGTGTCTCCCGCCATTCGTTGATCCAGGAGAAGCGGTGGCGTCGGCGCTGGTGTTGCTGGCGGATCGACGTGGCAACGGTCGTCGATTGCAAGCGGTCGAGCGCTGCGCGCAGCCGCTCATAATGGTCCTTGCCAGTCCCACGCCCGATGAAGGTCAGAATCTCGTGCGGACGGGCGGCGATGTGCCGAGATGTCGGGCGGCCTGCGTCGCGCGCTTCGACGAGCTGACTCGCCGCCCAAATCAGAATGTCGGCATCCCAGATGGTCGCCATGCCGTGTTCGGCTACGGCTTCGACCGAGATCCATGTGGCCCCCATTGCGAAGTCGATCGGTGCGGAGCGCCGCGACTTGGCAAGGCTGAAGAAGGGCCAGGACATCAGATCCTGAGCATCGCGCGCGGCAATGTCACCGGGCATCGAGTAGAACAGGTCGAGCTGCGCACATTTTTCATGCGCGGAAGAGGCAGCAGAACTTCGCATCAGCGCCGCACCGGACGCGCGGGGAGGCAAACACCTTTGCCGGGATCTGACGTCGAATTTCGGCGGCCGATTTCGGCCCAGGCATTGAGGTCAGCAATCGCGTAAACGATACGCCCACCCAGTTTTCGGTAGACGGGGCCGGTTCCGTAACAGCGATGTTTCTCGAGCGTTCGGGCGGACAGGCCAAGATGGATGGCAGCGTCGGGCGTCTTGAGAAACCGCTGGACCGCAGATGTGGCAATTTCGATCGTAGAGAACCTCCTGATGGTATGCCGGACACTGGCGACAGGTCAGGCGGGCAGGAGGTGAGATTTGGATGCTTGCAGCTTGTCGGTGAACGGACATAGGGCAGCCCTGCCGAATGTCCCGATCAGTGGCCGCTCAACAGGGCGAGATAGCCGC
>NZ_CALMSV010000040.1 GCF_937872355.1 uncultured Sphingorhabdus sp.
CTGCGCCGGGACCACGCCCGCCGCCTCCGGCACCGGGGCCGCGCTGTTGCTGCTTGCCAATGGGGCCGGACATGTTGAATCCCCAGCGGATCCGTTCGGACCGTTCTTCCGCAAAGTTGACCGGCCTTTGGTCAAGCCGGATCAGTTGCCCATTGGCATCGCGCGTGACACGTCCCGGGAAGGCGGCTTCGATTTCGGGGGTTAGCAGCGGGAAAGACGAGGTCGTATTCTCGCTCTTGTTTTTGAAGTACTCGACCTGCAGGCTGAAGCCGTCGATGAACTTGGGCGCCCAGTCGAGCCCCACCTTAATGTCCTTGCGGTTTTCGGCGAGAAGGGCGGGATTGCCCCCGGTCACCAGATCGATGAAGCGGCTCTCTCCGCGCGCAAAATCATAATAAGCGACATTGGGGGTGACGATGGTCGGGTTGCCCAATTGGCCCAAGCCGGGCGCGTTTTCATCACCGATGATGGATGCGGATAGCGAAAGCCCCTCAATTGGCGACCAGCGCAGCCCGGCGCCATATTCGATGAGCGTGCCGAAATCCGACAGATCGGAAAAGCCCATATTGCCATTGATGGAAAAGTCGCCAATCGCGCCTAGCGCCCCGACGCCGCGGTCAACCAGCGGAATTTCGATGTTGAAAGCGCTGTTGATATTGTCGCGGTTGAGACCAATGGATGAAACCACACCGCGGCGATAGGTACTGCTGTCGATGGTCTGGCGATCATAGCCGTTCCGGATGGTCATCTGAACTTCGCCCGATGGCAGCTGGAACGGCGTGCCCGAAAAAGTGCTGCGTAGCGAGAGCGTGCCGGTGGTGCTGTCTGCGGTGTCGGGTGCGACAAACAGAAGGTTGCTACCCAGATCCGCTGCGAAGGGGTTGATCGTTCCTGCCGCTATCCCTGCGCGAAGATCGGTGTAGTCGCCGTTGGTCTGCGTAACGGTTTCAGTATCGACCAGCGTGTAATCGCCGGTCAGCGCAAGCCGCCAATCGCTTAGCAATGTATTGAAGGATATGCCGCCTTGTGCGGTTTTCGTCTTTACATCGCGGGTAAGAGGGCGAGGATCGGCGAAATAGCGGTTGAGAGTGACATCCGTCGTAAAGGGCGAGAAGGGGTTGGAAGCCGGTACTGCGATGCTCGCAAAAGGCAGGCCAAGCAGGCTGTACTGGTCTTGCACCTCGAAACGTCCATTGACTGACAAATTGGTCTGCGCGCCGAGCACCTTGCTCCAGGTAGCGTTGGTTGAAAAGCGCTGCGAACTGGGCTGCAAGGTGCGGAAGGTGCCGATATCGCCAGGTGCAGCCGCATTGGCTGTTCCCACAAAGCCTGTAAGCGTCGGGGTCGATGGGACTGCGGCCACGGTCACGATCTGACCTGCCAGCGTGCTTAAGGCGGGGTCTATTTCCCCGCCAGCGCCTATCCCCGTAACGTTTCCAGCAAGCGCATAAGGTGCCGAAGCGCTGCTGGGAATGATAGCCCGTTCGTCCTCTGTAATCCGGCTGCTGCTCTCGAACTCGGTATCAATGTTGAGACGGTTGTCCTTGCCAATGCGGGTGAAGGTGGCTTCAAACTCTTTGGTTGTGAAGCCGCCTTTCTCCGGCATTTCGAAATCATGTTCGACGTTGAACGAAGCGAAATCAGGCTTGAGGATGAAGTTCACGACGCGCTGGTCGGGCCGGAAGCCATATTTTAGGGCTACTTCTTCGGGGAATATCTGAACCTGACGGATTGCTTCGGGCGGGAGGTCGCGCAATTCGCGGAAACTGGAGACGCGCTGGCCGTTGAGCAGGATCACAGGCGGGCCGCCGCTGCCCCGACCACGACCTGAACCGGCTTGCGGCGCGACGGCAGCCAAGAGGTCATTTATGGAGGATGCGCCGATTGCGGCTATGTCGCCTTCCGACAGTTCGTCGATGGGCGGCGCATCGGTATCGATGGAACCTGGGAGCCGCGTTGCCGTCACGATAATGTCGGGTGTTGCTGCTTCTTCGTCCACCGCCTCGGTTTCGGTAGCCGGAGTTTGGTTTTCAGACGATTCAAGCACTTCTTCGCTAGTCGCACTGGCCAGAACTGGTGTCGACACGCTGACAGCAAGCGCGAACAGGCTGGCAGAGAGCAAGGAATGGCGGGGAGAGGGCATGGGAGGTTCCGTTATATTCTTTGTTTCGACGCCTTTATGGCGATCACCTGTCGCAGTTACAGCCCATAGATGTCACAATTTGTCGCAGCTATCGGGCAAAAAGCCTGTAATCGTCGATGAACAGGCATTATCCGCGCGCTCTTCCCTTTTTGTGACAAAAGGCTTAAGGGCGCTCGCACGTAAAACTCATTCAAATTTACAGGGGCCGAATGGCAAAGGAAGAACTTATCGAAATGCGCGGAACGGTGCGCGAACTGCTGCCCAACGCGATGTTCCGTGTCGAACTGGAAAATGGCCATGAAGTATTGGGCCATACAGCAGGCAAGATGCGCAAGAACCGCATTCGCGTACTCGTCGGCGACGAAGTTCTCTGCGAAATGACCCCTTATGATCTGACCAAGGGCCGGATCACATATCGCTTCAAATAAGGCAGCGGCCCTTGCGGCTAGTACTCGCCTCTTCTTCCCCACGCCGCCGCGATTTGTTGTCGCGCATTGCCGTAGTGCCGGATCGTATTGCGTCCCCCGACATCGATGAAACCCCCCGCAAGGGAGAGATTGCGCGGGTCTATGCGCTGCGCATGGCCGTGGAAAAGGCGCATGCGGTAACGTGCGAAGCTGACGAGATTGTTGTTGCGGGCGACACGACCGTGGCCGTTGGCCGCCGTATCCTGCCGCAGGCCGCCGATGCCGAAATGCAGCGCGGCTTCCTCGAATTGTTGAGTGGCCGGCGCCACCATGTCTGGAGCGCGGTGTGCGTGATTGATGCCCAAGGCCGCGCACGCAGCCGTATCAGCGACAGCATCGTCCGTTTCAAACGACTGAGCCCTGCCGAGATAGAAGCCTATATCACCAGCGGCGAAGGGCTGGGCAAAGCCGGTGGTTATGCCATTCAGGGCAGGGCGGAGGCGCTGATCGACTGGATGTCGGGCAGTCATTCCGGTGTGGTTGGTCTGCCGTTGTATGAAACGCGCGCTTTGCTTCGCGCCTCGGGCTATCCGGTCGAATGACATGCACTCTGTTATGGGATGCTGCACCGGGTGAAATTCGCGCCGGACTGGTTGAAGATGGCGCACTGACCGAATTCCGTATCATCCGGCCAAGTCGCCGCGGAAGCTATCTTGCGGTTGGCCAACTATACACCGCGCGCATCGTTGAAAATCAGGGAGCTGGCAGAGCCCTTGTCACCTTGGGTGGCGGACTCGAAGCGCATCTAGAACGCGCGCAGCGTGTACCCGAGGGCACATTGCTTGCCGTTGAAATCGTGCGGACATCGATTCCTGAGCCTGGACGGTGGAAACCTCCTTTGGTGAAGGCGCGAAGCGATCTGGTCGCTAATTCGAGCGAGGGTCCGTTCGACATCGGCAAACAGTCTTGGGCGTATTTTCTCGATGAATGGCGGGGCAAGGTCGATCGGATAATATGCTGCGACGCGACTGCGATGCAACAAGTGTCCACAAGTGTCGGCCCTGATGGACCACCCGTCTCGGCAGATATCGCGGCAATCGAAGAAGCAGACTTTGATAGCGTAGTGGAATCGGCGGTCACCGGGGAGTTTACTATCAAAGGCGGAATGCTGACAATTGAGCGGACACGGGCGATGACTACCATCGACATTGACGGTAGCGGGGATCCAATTGCGCTCAATCTGGCTGCGGCACTCGAAATTCCACGGCTTTTGCGCTTGCTCGATATAGGCGGGCAGGGGGGCATCGATTTTCTCGCCCTGCGGGATCGATTCGCCAGTAGCAAGATCGGCAGCGGCATGCAGCGATTGCGCGGCGCGCTTCAGCGTCTGCGCCTTGCGGTTGATCGAGCTGGCCTTGAGCCCCCGCCCGTC
>NZ_CALMSV010000041.1 GCF_937872355.1 uncultured Sphingorhabdus sp.
GTTCACCAACAATCCGTGGATTATCCGCCCCGCCCTGATCAAGGAAAAGCTCAAGGTAGAAGCCTATACGCTGGTCAATGATTTCGAGGCGGTTGGGCCTGCTGTGGGGCCGGGCGGTGGCGGACAATTTTTCCCTCTCTGCGGCCCCGACCAGCCTCTAGCTGCGACCGGCACTATAAGCATTATCGGCCCCGGAACCGGTTTGGGCGTTGCGCATCTGCTGCGCACGGGTGGGCATTATCATGTGCAGGCAACCGAAGGCGGGCATATCGACTTTGCACCGCTCGACAGCATAGAGGATGCGGTACTGGCGAAGCTGCGTAAACGTTATCGCCGCGTATCGGTCGAGCGCGTTGTATCAGGGCCCGGCCTCGTCGAAATATATGAAACGCTTGCGAGCATAGAGGGCAGGGCGATCCAGCAGCTGGATGACAAGGAATTGTGGGCGCTCGGCACGTCGGGTGAAGACAGCCTCGCGGCCGCCGCCGTAGATCGGTTCTGCCTCTCGCTGGGCAGTGTCGCTGGCGATATAGCGTTGGCGCAGGGCGGTTTTGCCGGGGTAGTAATCGCGGGCGGGCTCGGCTTGCGTATCAAGGATACGCTGCTGCGTTCGGGCTTTGCAGAACGTTTTCGCGCCAAGGGGCGGTTTGAGGGATTGATGGCAGGCCTTCCGGTAAAGCTGATTACCCATCCACAACCGGGGCTGTTTGGTGCGGCGGCTGCCTTTGCCCGCCAGCATGGATAAGGACGTAAAATGAAACCCATAGAAGCCATCATGCGCACCGCGCCGGTGATTCCAGTTCTGGTGATCGAAGATGTGGCCCATGCCAAACCGATTGCCGAGGCGCTGGTGGCGGGCGGCTTGCGCGTTCTTGAAGTAACGCTGCGTACCGAAGCAGGCCTTGATGCCATTCGCGAAATGAAAAAGGTGCCTGGTGCGATTGTCGGCGTCGGAACAGTGGTTGATGTCGCAGGGCTGGAAAGCGCCATTGCCGCGGGCAGTGAATTCATCGTTTCGCCGGGGCTTACGGAAAAGCTGGGCACTACGGCGGTGGCGAAAGGCATTCCCTTCCTTCCCGGCGTCGCCAACGCCAGTGACATAATGCGCGGGCTTGACCTTGGCCTGACCCATTTCAAATTCTTTCCGGCAGAGGCCAATGGCGGTCTGCCGGCGCTGAAATCGCTCATCGGCCCCTTCGGCCAATGCAAATTCTGCCCCACAGGCGGCATCCGGCAAGACACTGCCGCCGACTGGCTAGCGGTACCAGAGATTTTATGTGTTGGCGGAAGCTGGCTTGTTGCTAAAGGAGCCCCCGATGTCGCAGCGATTGAGGCTGCGGCGCGCGCAGCCGCTGCGTTGGCGCGCTAAGCCAAAGGAAAAGGTACATGGCCGAAGAAATCGAGTGGTGGGAATTTGATTCGGCAGAAGAGTTTATCGAGGGTGTCGTCGGTGACGTAACTTTCATCATCGAAAGCGCGCTCGATGCGCGCGGGCAGGCACTGGTGGCCTTTCCCGGCGGTAATACACCCAAGCCCATTCTCGAAAAGCTCGCCCAAGCGCCGCTGCGCTGGAAGGGTGTGACGATCATCCCGACCGACGAACGGCTGGTGCCGGTCAGCGATCCGCTGTCGAACGTTGCAATGCTGGCAAAGATTTTTCTGCCCAAAGGTGCACGAGTTCTACCGCTGAACAGCGAGGCCGCCGACTACAAACTTGCCGGCGGTGCTGCCAATGCGCGCCTCTCAGACCTGCATTGGCCGCCTGATCTGGTGTGGCTCGGCATGGGCGGAGACGGGCATACCGCATCAATTTTCCCGGGCCCTGATTTTGAAGAGGCGATGAACCCGGCCAAGGGCGTTCGTGCTATAGGTGTGCGTCCCGATCCATTACCTCCCGAGGCACCTGTTGATCGCGTCACGCTGACGGTTCCAGCGATTGTTGAGGCGCGCACAACGATGTTGGTCATCAATGGTGCTGAAAAGCAGCAGGTGTTGGAGCAGGCTATCGAGGAGGGTAAGAAATCAGCCTATCCGGTCGGGCGTTTGATCGACGCACTGACTGTGCCAGTCGATATATATTGCCTCAACGGCTGAGCCTTCAAATTCGGCGTAGAGGGGCCTTGGGCGTAAGCGCCTGATTGTTCAACTTTCGCAGATAATGCGGGATATTGTCGTCGTTGCTGTTGCCGCCGATTTGCTGCCGCGCCGCTTTCGGATCAATCGGATAGTCGAAAGCTATGCCGCAGCGGGATTCGGCGACCCATGCGACTTTCCCGGTCACCCAGCCCAAATTCTTCAGATTAACTTCTACGGCCTCACCGCGAATCGCCTGCACCGGCGCCTCTGCCATCAAGCCACCCGAAGACACATTCCGAACGCGCACCTCACCCTGTGTCCCGCTCGTCGGGAAACGCAAAACTGCTTTCATAAACAAGCTGTTGCGGTCTTGTGCCCGCGACTTGTCAGTGGCGTTTTCAGTTTCCATGGGATCAACCGGTTTGTTCATGGCGCCTTTTCGGGTGCAATATTTGGTGACAGTAAAACTCTTGCTATCAACAATTGGTCGCCAATTGGTTAATGCATCGTTCGGAATTTGAACGAAAAAGGGCGGGAACCAAATGGTTCCCGCCCCGTTTTCTTCAGACGTCTGATCCGGTCGGATCAGGCGAAACTGACGGATTAGCCGTCGAGTTCGTTGTTCACGTCGTTGAAGGTGTTCGACAGGTTGTCGCCGAGGCTCGACATCGCAGCAATTGCAGCGACAGCGATCAGAGCGGCAATCAGGCCGTATTCGATTGCGGTTGCGCCTTCTTCATTCTTGAAAAGCTTTTTGATCATTTTCATCTCAGGTCTCCTGTTCAACTATTCACCCTGGCAGCCAGACAAAATTCCAACTGTCACTGAACTGATAAAACAGACTCTCCTACCAAATCGTTAACCCGGCGATTAGTCGCTGGCTTCAGTAATGTCGTTCGAAACGCCATTCCACATATTGGTAGTGGAGTCTGCGACATTGCTGAGCGAAGCCATGATGGCTATCACCAGCAATGACAGTATCAGTCCATATTCCACTGCCGTCGCGCCCATTTGGCAACTTGCGATGCCTCGAAATAGCTTCAACATGATTTGGTCCTGTCATGTCATGGTTACGACGCTCGCGTTTTTCCACAGAGGCGTTAACAAAAACTTTCCAACGGAAGAGAAGTTGAAAAAAAATCCGACAATGTTGATTGTGGTTGCTGTCGCTTTGCTCCGTCCTGATGGGCGAATTCTGCTGCAAAAACGGCCGGAAGGCCGCGATATGGCTGGCCTTTGGGAATTTCCGGGCGGCAAGCTGGAAGCGGGTGAGCAGGCGGAGGCGGCGCTGGCCAGAGAGCTCGCGGAGGAACTCGACATTCATGTTGAACCGCAAAATTTGCTGCCAGCCTGCTTTGCGAGTGCCGCGATCGGAAGCAAGGATCTGCTGCTATTGCTCTATACTTGCCGTATTTGGGAAAAACTTCCCCAATCTGTTGAAGGGCAGGAATTGGGCTGGTTCACCCTGTCCCAGATGGAGGATTTGGAAATGCCTCCGGCGGATATACCCTTGCTCGGGCTGCTAGAGCGAATTTTAAGGCCGTAAATTCTTCTCCGATTTGTCAAATAACGCTGCAAGCGAGACCTGCCCACTGCCGCGGGCAGCAGGCTTGGGTTGATCCGGCGACGGAGCCCAGCCGCTGAGGTGCAGAAACTCGAAACGTTCTGGGACCTTTCCGTCGGCGTTCTGTAATGAAGCCCATGCTGCATCCAATCGTTCTAGATAGGCGCGCCCCAAAAAGGGTCTGGTACCTGCAAGGCTGTTACCGATCCCGGCGTCGCGAAGATCGGAAATCAAAGTTCGCCAATCACGATAAAAGACTTCGGTTTCGAGCTTATCCGCAACCTGCATGGTAAAGCCGGCGCGCGCGAGCAGGTCGGCTGCAGTGCGCAGCTCGATCTGCGGGTGGACATGGGCACTGGCCCGGTTGCCGTCGGCCAGCATCATCGCTCTCTTCAGACCTGCGAGTGTGCCTGCGCCGAACAGCGCGCCGAGAAATAAACCGTCTGGTCGTAATGCCCTTCGTATTTGGACCATTGCGCCGGGCAGGTCGTTGATGCTGTCGAGCGTACCTGCCGATATTATGAGATCGAAACTGCCCGGTTCAATCCCGAGCTGATCTTCCTCGGCGAAAGGCAGCGCGACCGATTCGGAGGCCTTTCCGCTCAAAATGGACGCAGCCTGCTCGGCAAGCGGGCCCAATATCAGCGCCCTTTCGAACTGCCGCGTGGTGCAGTTGAGCCGATCGTTCAAGTCATCGGCCAGAATCTCCCAAAGAAAATGTCCGGCTCCTTTTCGATGTGCCCCGCGTTGACGCATGGCGAGGCGACGGCGGCGGTCAAAAATTTCTGGAGGTGCGGAGGGGCTCATCTCACGCCTTGTGCCCTGCGCAATTATAGCCGACAAGTGGGATATGCAGGCTTTGACGCTTCCTTTGAAGGCGATTGTCGATTTTGCTCTGCCGCCGCGCTGTCCGTCATGCGGTATCTTGACGACCGATGCCCACCAATTTTGCCTGCAATGTTGGCAACAGCTCAACTTCCTGTCCCAACCCGCCTGCGCAACATGTGATTTGCCCCTGCCATTTGCCGGAGAAGAAGCGGTGCAATGCGCTGCGTGTATGACGCAAATGCCGCGTCATTCGGGTATCAAGGCCGCTGTGGCCTATGGCGATATTTCGCGCGAGATCGCGCTGAAACTGAAACATGGCGGTAAGATAGGTCTTGCGCGTCTTATTGCGGGCCAGTTGCGCCGCTATACCGCAGATCTGCCCGATGGCGCGATATTGGTGCCGGTGCCCTTGCATTGGACGCGGCTTTGGCGACGACGCTATAACCAGTCCGCGCTGATTGCCCAGGAATTGTCGCGCATATCCAGCCTCGAACACTGCCCCGATGCGTTACGGCGAACGCGGCGTACGCAGGCGCTGGGTGGATTGTCTGCACGTGAACGAGCGGCGATGGTCAAAGGTGCCTTTGCCGTGCACGAGCGGCAACAGGCGAAGATTGCTGGCAAGCCGGTGATATTGGTCGATGATGTCTACACCAGCGGTGCAACCACTGACGCTTGTGTTGCTGCGCTGCTGAAGTCAGGCGCCGCCAGCGTTACGATATTCTGTTGGGCCAGGGTGCTGCCCGAGGCGCTCGAAACCGGTGTTTCAGCCTAAACGCATACTTGACTAGCGGCCCGAGCCCACCCACATAAAATTCATGAGCGCGAATGTTGAAATTTTCACAAAATTTGCCTGCCCGTTTTGTTATCGGGCGAAGGCGCTGCTTGATGCCAAAGGGGTCGCTTATATTGAACGCGATGCCAGTGGCGGCCCGGCGCGTGAAGACATGCTGGCCCGCTCGAACGGACGGACAACGGTTCCGCAAATCTTCATCGATGGCCATCATGTCGGAGGCTGCGATGATCTGATGGCGCTCAATGCATCCGGCAAACTTGACCCTATGCTGGCGGGGCATTGACGGCATGATTGCCTATGATCTCGTTTGCAAGGCAGGCGAACATCGATTTGAAGGCTGGTTCGGTTCTTCGTCCGACTTTGACGACCAAAAGTCGCAAGGGCTTTTGGCATGCCCCGTGTGCGGCGATGCGGAAGTCGCCAAGGCGGTTATGGCGCCCAATGTAGGCCGCAAAGGTAATCAACAGCCAAGCGCCCGGAGAAGCGACGACGGGGCAGAGGCTGTTGCGCTTGCCAATATGCCCGAAATGCCTGCAGAAATGGTCGAGATGATTGGCAAAGTTGCCGAAATGCAGGCCAAAATGCTCGAGAAATCGGATTGGGTCGGGGATCGTTTTGCCGATGAGGCACGGGCAATCCATTATGGCGACGCACCAGATCGCATCATACATGGAAACGCAACAATCAATGACGCCCGCGAGTTGCATGACGAGGGTATATCGGTCGCCCCCTTACCGCTGCCCTTCGTCCCGCCCGAAGCCAAAAATTGACGCTTCAAACGGGCGCGGCTAAGGCTAAGGCGGCGCACCCGTAGCTCAGCAGGATAGAGCATCAGATTCCTAATCTGATAATTTTATCATTAACATATTGAAAATAAATAACAAAAAATGAAAAGTGTGCCGCATTTGTGCCTTTTTCAAACATTATTAAATATATGAGAAATAAAGAATTTCTGGCACTCGCGCTGTGAAGGCCAGTTTTTCATATGGCTCCGTCAATCAGCCAATTCACCCATCTGTGGAATTCATCATGGGATTGTCGCGTATTCACAGTTTTGGGAGATGCTATGAATTGCTCGATCTCATTATGTGCATTCGGCCCCTTCAAAAGCGTTTCAATTAGGTAGCTGTTCGGGTGACGCGGATTAGGATGTGGGATAGCGTACGCATTTGTAGTTAGGTATCCCCCTCCGGTTGCTTCGTCGTCCCAGACTTCCTCATGAACATAGACAACGAAGTTTATCCTGCTGGTTCCTCTGAAAAATTTTTCAGTGACATGGTCAAATCTAAAATTTAGCCCCTCTACCTGATTGTGCCAGTGCTCTGGAAAGATGCACATCAACACCGCGGGTGCATCAGCTGGCAGCTGTTTACGCTTATCATTCAAGCGCGATAACAAGACCTGTTCGTCAAACTGCTTTCTTTCGCTCATCCAAACTTCAACATTTATGGAATTGCCCAGTTTGCTTACCGAGAAATCGAAATCTCTCTTGGCAACCCCGATTTCTGGCCGCGCATCCACGACTAAATCATGTTGAAAAAGAATTGCTGCAGCCGAAAGTTCCGAATGAGCTTGTTTTAAGTTCCGGGTTGCAAGTCTTCTGCAAATTTCACCAAAGCCCGGCTCGTTTCGTAATTGAAAAAGCATGGCAGCAAATTGGGTAACGCGAGCAATGTATTCCCAGTTTGTGCCGTTTGGGAATGGCTTTTCAAAGCCAAAAAAATCGTCGTTGTCAAAAATAATACCAGGCTGAGATATATAATAAGGTATAAGGCCAAAGGCTGCGCTGTAATAACGCAAGCCGTATGATTTTAAGTTTATCGGAAAACTCCTAATTCGGTTTTCCACCATGGCAGGCGCATTTGTAAACACGGGATCCTCTTCTCTATCGAAGAGGTTTTATGGCGAACTCAAAATTTTTGCGACCTGTTTTGCTTCGACTATTGATGAGTACGTTTGTCCCATTGATGCTGGAACAACAGTCCATTTCAAATAAGGGTGAGGTTTCTCCCACCAACTTCGCGCGCCGTCAGACAGAAGAATCCGACCATTGGAAATTTGAAGAATGCAAACAAGTTTCCGATTGACCGTAGATTGAAGTCCATATCGCAATGGCTCAGACCTTCGTTCAATGACATTGGGCATAATCTTCCCCCCTAAATGCTAGCTTGGATCCGCCTTGGTGTGCCAAAAAGTGTGCCAATGATGTGCCGCTCTGTGCCGCATATTTCCGCTCTGTTCCGCTTTGCCTTGACATTGATAAGCAGCGTAACTAGCCAAAACCTCAGTAAAACCGAGGTTTTTCAAGGCGCACCCGTAGCTCAGCAGGATAGAGCATCAGATTCCTAATCTGGGGGCCACAGGTTCGAATCCTGTCGGGTGCACCAGCTTGCCGATGCCAGTTTGGCGTCGGAAAGCTGGTACAGTTGGCTTTGGACCCGGAGCTATCGGAGTCGGAGCCGCATGAGCGGCGGAGACGGCCGGAGCGTCAGCGCAGGCCAATCCTGTCGGGTGCACCAGCCTGCAGGCGCTGCATAAAAAGAAAGCCCGCCACGGCGGTGCCGGGCGGGCTCTCTGGAAAAATTTCGAAAGCTTACTTCGTAGCTTCCTTGGCGGCATCGCCGGCAGCCTTGGCAGCATCGCCTGCCTTTTCGGCGGCATTACCGGCTGCTGCAGCGGCGTCACCGGCAGCATCCTTCATTTCTTCGCCAGCCTTGGCGGCAGCGTCGCCAGCCGCATCGGCTGCGCCTTCGGCGGCATCAACTGCTTCTTCAGCAGCCGCATCAACAGCTTCACCGGTTGCTTCTACAGCTTCGCCGGTTTCTTCAGCAGCCTGATCAGCTTCCTGGGTGCCGCAGGCAGCGAGCGGGGCGAGCAAAATCGCAGCGACCGCTACTTTGGTGAATTTTTTCATGCAACTTTCCTCCCCGGATGAATTCCGGAAGGGACAAGCTAATGCAGCATGCTTTGGCGATGCAAGCAGAATTCGCGCCGCATCGCCAATTTGCCCTAAGTTACAGGCAGGCTTCCAGATAGGGTTGGTCGAACCCGAACTGACGGGCCTTTTCCAGCGTATAAGGCCGTACACTGCCCGAAACGAATTCACCGATGATTTTCCCATCGGCGTCTTCATCGCGATACTCGAATTTGAACAGATCCTGCGTCACGATGACATCGCCTTCCATCCCGATAACTTCGGTGATCTGGGTCGTGCGACGTGAACCATCGCGTAGACGCTTCACCTGTACAATCAGGTCGACCGAGTCAGCGATCTGCTTCGAGATTGCTTCCTTCGGGATCTTGATGTCGCCCATCAAAATCATGTTCTCCATACGGCCAAGGCATTCGCGCGGGCTGTTCGAGTGGAGCGTACACATAGAGCCATCGTGACCGGTGTTCATGGCGGCGAGAAGATCGAAACATTCCGCGCCACGAATTTCGCCGAGGATGATGCGGTCAGGGCGCATACGCAGGGCGTTCTTCACAAGATCACCAATGGTGATCGCACCATCGCCCTCAAGGTTTGGCGGGCGAGTTTCAAGCGGTAGCCAGTGAGGCTGCTGCAAACGAAGTTCGGCCGCGTCTTCGATCGTCAGCACGCGCTCGCCCGGGTCGATCATTTTCGACAGGGCATTGAGCATGGTCGTTTTGCCCGAACCCGTACCGCCGGAGATGACGATGTTCATGCGGCAGGCACCAGCAATTTTCAAAACCGTTGCCATATGCTCGCTCATCGAGCCGAAGCCTTTGAGCATGTCGATGGTGATCGGCTTTTCGGAGAATTTACGAATCGAGATTGCGGTACCACGCAGCGACAATGGCGGCACGATAACGTTAACACGGCTGCCGTCCTTCAAACGGGCGTCTGCAAGCGGCGTGGTCTGGTCAACGCGGCGGCCAACCTGGTTCACGATTCGCTGGGCAATCTGGAACAGATGTTCTTCATCGCGGAACTGGATACCGGCAAGCTGCAGCTTACCCTTTTTTTCAACATAGGTCTGGAACGGGCCGTTGACCATGATGTCCGAAATGTCGGGATCGTTCAGCAATTCTTCGAGTGGACCGAAGCCGAGCAGTTCGTCGACCAGAACCTTTTCAAGAGCAAATTGCTCGCGACGGTTCAGCGTCAGTTTGAGTTCGGCGAGAACCTCGAGGATGATTGGTCGAAATTCCTCGGTCAATTCTTCCTTGTTCAGCGTCGCCGCCGCTTCGGGATCAACGCGTTCGAGCAAGCGCGGAAGCACCTGTTCTTTGATCTTGTGCACCGAAGCCTCAAAACCTTCGCCGCCGGCGGCAGCTTCGTTCGTGCCCGCGGCACGTTCGGCCAAGCGCGACATTGCGTCGCTCATCGGCGCCGACGCAACATTCATGTCGAGCGCATCAATAGGTGGGAATTGCTCGCCGCCCGCAGACGGTACCTGCGGCGCGCCCTGCTCCGGGCGATAGGCTGCAGGCGCAGCGGACGGGTTGCTCGGTGCAGCGGATGAGCCGCCGGACATTGGGCGGGCGACGCCGAACGCAGGTCGACTGTTGTTCAATCCCGGTCGTTTGCCAAATGCGCTCACTGGAACCCCATATGCTGTTGCAAGTCACTGTTGACCGCGTTGCTATCGTGAAATGGTGAATAAATGGGTAATGACAGCCAACCGGCCATGACGAAGACGAACGAACTTGCTGCTTGAAGGAACGCTACCGACCGCTAAGGCCTAGCCAATTGCGGCATTTAGTTTTGCCGTTTCAAGCAGCGATTTCAGGGTATCAAATGCGTCATTCGTCCGGATTCACACTCGCACTTGCGGGCTTTGCCCTGCTGACTTGTGGCGACGCCATCATCAAGTCGATGGCTGGGTTATGGCCAGCCACTGCGATAGCAGCCTTGCGCTTTTCCATCGCCGTTCCGCTGCTGGCCAGCTTCGTTTTGGCTTCGCAGGGCAAGGCGGCTCTCCGGGTAGGTAAGCCCCTGATTCAGCTGGGCCGGGGCATTTCGATCGCCGCATCATCATGCCTGTTCTTCTTCAGTCTTTTTCTGCTGCCACTGGCTGAGGCGACAGCGATCGTGTTCGCCAGCCCAATCATTACTGCGCTGTTATCTGCCCTTTTTCTCCGCGAACATATGCGCCCGATCGCATGGGTGGCGACATTCCTGGCATTAGCGGGTGTCGCGATGGTCCTGCGGCCCAACCTGGCGGAATTGGGCATAGTTGCGTTTCTGCCATTGGTTGCGGCGTTTTTCTTCGCAACGATGATGATCCTGAACCGGCTGGCGGCGGGATCGGGATCTCCTATGGCGCTTCAATGGGCGCTCGCAACCGTTGCCGCGCCAATATTGCTGATAGTTGCCTTTGCAGGGAATATATCAGGTGCGGAACAATTGAGCGTCGGCTGGCCGCACTGGTCCGTCGTGCTGCGTTGCGCAATTGTTGCCGTCACTGCCAGCACCGCGCATTGGTTGATCTATTTGGGAACCACCAGAGGAACCGCCGCAGACGCCGCGCAGGCGGTGTATATCCAGTTGCCGGTCGCCCTTTTGATCGATGCCTTGCTGTTCAGGCATTTCCCGGATGCGCTTGCGCTGGGTGGCTCACTACTGATTATTTGCGCGGGCTTGATTATGTGGCACAATCAACGGCGGATGTTAGGAGCTGCTGCAAGATGAGGATCACGTTAGGCGTTGTTTTGGCCTTATCGCCGGTTGCAGTTTTCGCCGAACCGTCGGTTCAGGACATGCCTGGCTGGATGACCGGAGCCTGGGAAAAAATCGACGGCGCAAAATGGGCCGACGAATTCTGGACCCCACCCCGCGGGGGCATCATGATTGGATCCAGTCGTTCGGGTAGCGGAAATCAGCTCGGCTTTTGGGAGCATATGCGCATCATGCGCGAAACCGATGGGCAATTGGCTTTCTGGGCCATAGCGGCCGATCAGAAGCCGGTGCGGTTTGCTGCGGTGAAGACCGCAGCGAACGAAATTGTCTTTGAAAATGCGCAGCACGACTATCCACAACGCATCCGTTATTGGCGCGACGGGAAAGCATTGATGGCAGAAATTTCGCTGCTTGATGGCAGCAGAGCCGTTAAGTTCGGTTTTGATCCGATGGGCGGTATTTGACGGATATCCGGAATTAACCCAGCTTTTCGGCCAAAATCGTCAGACCGTTTTCGTTGACCTCGGCCACGCCGCCGTCAAGCGCGATGGTTTCGGGCGCTGCGCCTTGCGTCTTGTAAATCGCCACCTCGCCTGCGCGCAGCGTAGAGACCATCGGGCTGTGCCCTTCGAGCACGCCGAAATCGCCCTCTGTGCCGGGGACGGTGACCATATAGACCTCTTCCGAGCGGACGAGGCGTTCAGGGGTGACGAGTTCGAAATTCAGTGCCATGTTTTTCTATCCTTACCCCTCCCGCGAGCGGGAGGGGCTGAGGTAAATCAAGCTGCTTCAGCAGCCAGTTTCTTGCCCTTTTCGACGGCTTCGTCGATGCCGCCGACCATGTAGAAGGCAGCTTCGGGCAGGTGGTCATATTCGCCATCGACGACAGCCTTGAACGACTTCACGGTGTCTTCGATCTGCACGAACTTGCCTGCGATGCCGGTGAAGACTTCTGCGACGTGGAAAGGCTGCGACAGGAAGCGCTGGATCTTGCGCGCGCGGCTGACGACCAGCTTGTCGTCTTCCGACAACTCGTCCATGCCAAGAATCGCGATGATGTCCTGCAGCGACTTGTACTTCTGCAGCGTTTCCTGAACGCGGCGAGCGGTATCATAATGCTCTTCGCCAACGACCGACGCGGTGAGAACGCGGCTGGTCGAATCAAGCGGGTCAACCGCCGGATAGATGCCAAGTTCCGAAATCGCACGGTTAAGAACGGTCGTTGCGTCCAAGTGGGCGAACGAGGTTGCAGGCGCAGGGTCGGTCAAGTCGTCCGCAGGGACGTAAATGGCCTGAACCGAGGTAATCGAACCCTTGTTGGTCGAGGTGATGCGTTCCTGAAGCTGGCCCATGTCGGTTGCCAGCGTCGGCTGATAACCCACAGCCGAAGGAATACGGCCGAGAAGTGCGGACACTTCCGAACCTGCCTGGGTGAAGCGGAAGATGTTGTCGACGAAGAACAGAACGTCCTGGCCTTCCTGGTCGCGGAAATATTCTGCGATGGTCAGGCCCGAAAGAGCAACGCGCGCGCGCGCACCCGGGGGTTCGTTCATCTGGCCGAACACGAGAGCAACCTTCGAACCATCGGGGGTCGGGTTGCCGTCCTTGTCCTTGGCGATAACGCCGGCGTCGAGGAATTCGTGGTAAAGGTCGTTCCCTTCGCGGGTACGTTCACCCACACCGGCGAACACCGAAGTACCGCCATGGCCCTTGGCGATGTTGTTGATCAGTTCCTGAATAAGAACGGTCTTGCCGACGCCCGCACCGCCGAACAGACCGATCTTGCCGCCCTTTGCATAGGGTGCGAGCAAGTCGATGACCTTGATGCCGGTGACGAGAATTTCGGTTTCGGTCGACTGGTCGACAAAAAGCGGTGCTTCTGCGTGGATCGGTGCGCGCAGATCGGTGGCAACCGGGCCCTGCTCGTCAATCGGCTCACCGACTACGTTCAGGATGCGGCCGAGCGTGGCGGGGCCGACGGGAACCGAGATTTGCGCGCCGGTCGAGCGGACAGGCTGGCCGCGGGTCAAACCGTCGGTCGAGTCCATCGCGATGGTGCGCACGGTGTTTTCACCCAGATGCTGCGCCACTTCGAGGACGAGGCGGTTGCCGTTGTTATCGGTTTCGAGTGCCGACAAAATGGCAGGCAGCGTGCCGGTGAAGCTGACGTCGACGACAGCGCCGATAACCTGCGAAACGCGACCGGTTGCACCAGCGACGTTCAGCTTGGTTGCGCCGCTTGCCTTTGCAGCGGGGGCTTTCTTTGCCGGTGCCTTGGCAGCAGCCTTCGGCGCAGCCTTTGCAGCGGCGGGCTTTGCGACCGCCTTGGGGGCAGCCTTTGCAGCGGTTTTCTTCGGGGCGGTTGCCATGTCTGTCTTTTCCTTGCCTTTGAACGGTTAGAGCGCTTCGGCGCCAGCAATGATCTCGATGAGTTCGGTGGTGATCGCGGCCTGACGGCTGCGGTTGTACTGGATGGTCAGCTTGTTGATCATGTCGCCTGCGTTGCGCGTGGCGTTGTCCATGGCTGTCATCTTGGAGCCCTGTTCCGACGCCGCATTTTCGCGCTGGGCGCGCAGCAGCTGCACCGCAACATTGCGCGGCAGCAGGTCGGCGAGGAGTTCTTCCTCATCGGGTTCATATTCGACCGAGGCCGATGCACCAGCAGGCGCGTTGTCGTTAGACAGCGCAACCGGCATCAGCTGCAATTCGGTCGGCTCCTGCGTCAGGACGCTGACAAATTTGTTGAAAAACAGGTGCGCGACATCAAATTCGCCACCTTCAAAGCGTGCGATCAAATCGTCCGACCAGCCTTTGACGGCGTCATAGCCGAGCTTGCCCAGATCGCCGGGTTCCACGCTTTCGACAATGTCATTGCGATAGAAGCGGACAAGTCCGTCCTTGGCCTTTTTGCCGATCGTGTAGAATTTGACGGTCTTGCCCTGGCCCTTCAACTCGTCGGCGCGCTTGCGGGCGAGGCGGACGATGTTGGTGTTGAACGCACCAGCCAGACCCTTGTCGCTGGTAGCGACGACGAACAGGTGGACATCGTCCTTGCCCGTTCCGGCAAGAAGCTTGGGCGATTGCGGGCCGACGGTGACCTTGGAAGCGATGGACGAAACCACCTTCTCCAAACGCTCGGCATAAGGACGCGAGGCTTCAGCAGCCTCTTGCGCGCGCTTCAGCTTCGCGGCGGCGACCATCTTCATCGCCTTGGTGATCTTCTGGGTCGATTTGACCGAGTTGATCCGTATTTTGAGGGCCTTTAGGCTAGCCATCTAACGATCCGATCAGGCGAAAGTCTTCACAAACTTGTCGAGTGCGGCAACCAGTGCCTTCTTGCTGTCGTCGCTGAAGTCGCGGCTATCGCGAATGCCCTTCAGCACGTCGGCATGATTGGCGCGCAGGTCTGCGAGCATCGCTTCTTCAAAGCGCGTCACGTCGCTAGTGGCGATGCCGTCGAGATAGCCGTTGGTGCCGGCGAAGATCGAGCAGGTCTGCTCTTCGAACGGCAGCGGGCTATACTGCTTCTGCTTCAGAAGCTCGGTCAGGCGCGCACCGCGGTTGAGCAGCTTCTGCGTCGAAGCATCAAGGTCCGAGCCGAACTGGGCGAAGGCCGCCATTTCGCGATACTGGGCGAGTTCGAGTTTGATCGAGCCCGACACCTTCTTCATCGCTTTGGTCTGTGCAGCCGAACCCACGCGGCTGACCGAGAGACCGACGTTGATTGCAGGGCGGATACCCTGATAGAAAAGGTCGGTTTCAAGGAAGATCTGGCCGTCGGTGATCGAAATCACGTTGGTCGGAATGTAGGCCGAAACGTCACCGGCCTGGGTTTCGATGATCGGCAGTGCGGTCAGCGAACCACCGCCATTGGCGTCCGACATCTTTGCGGCACGCTCAAGAAGGCGGCTGTGGAGATAGAAAACGTCGCCGGGATAGGCTTCGCGGCCCGGCGGGCGACGCAGCAGCAGCGACATCTGGCGGTAAGCGACGGCCTGCTTGGAAAGGTCGTCATAAACGATCACGGCGTGCATGCCGTTGTCGCGGAAAAATTCGCCCATGGTCACGCCGGTGTACGGAGCGAGATATTGGAGCGGAGCAGGTTCCGAAGCGGTTGCAGCGACGACGATCGAATATTCCATCGCGCCCTGTTCTTCGAGTGCGCGGACGATCTGTGCGACGGTCGAGCGCTTCTGGCCGACGGCGACATAGATGCAGTACAGCTTCTTCGATTCGTCCTTGCCCTGATTGACGCCCTTCTGGTTGATGAAGGTGTCGATGGCGACGGCGGTCTTACCGGTCTGGCGGTCACCAATGATCAATTCGCGCTCGCCGCGGCCAACGGGGACGAGCGCGTCGAGTGCCTTGAGGCCGGTCTGCACCGGTTCGTTCACCGACTGGCGCGGGATGATGCCGGGGGCTTTTACTTCAACGCGGGCGCGCTTCGTGGTCTTCAGCGGGCCCTTGCCGTCGATGGGGTTGCCAAGGCCGTCGACCACGCGGCCGAGCAGTTCCTTACCGACCGGAACGTCCACGATGGTGCCGGTGCGCTTTACGGTATCGCCTTCGCGGATTTCCGCGTCCGAACCGAAAATCACGACGCCGACATTGTCCGCTTCGAGGTTGAGCGCCATGCCCTTGATGCCGTTGGCGAATTCGACCATTTCACCGGCCTGGACATTGTCGAGGCCGTGGATGCGGGCGATACCGTCACCCACCGAAAGCACGGAGCCGACTTCGCTCACTTTTGCTTCGGTGCCGAAATTGGCGATCTGGTCCTTGATGACCTTTGAAATTTCTGCGGCGCGGATATCCATGGTTTAGCCTTTCATCGCTTGCGCGAGGGAGTTCAAACGGGTTTTGATCGAATTGTCGATCAGGGTGCTTCCGATCTTGACGGTCAGGCCGCCGAGGATCGTGGGATCGATTTTGGCGCTGATCGCGACATCGCGACCGACGCGCTCTTTCAGCTTTGCCGAGAGGGACTTCATCTGCGCAGCCGACAGTGCATGCGCGCTGGTCACTTCAGCAGTGATTTCGCCGCGATGCGCCGAAGCGAGCGAGGCGAATGCGCGGGCGACGCCGGCGGTTTCAGCCAGACGACGGTTTTCAGCAAGAACGCCCAGCGTCTTCGCGGTCAGCGCATCGAGCTTCAAAACCTTGGCAATCGCAGCAACAGCCTTTTTGGCGGCATCGCGCGAGATCGAGGCGTTGGTCGTGAGCGAGGCAAAATCGCTCGATTCGTTCAGGGCTTTCTGCACCTTTGCAAGGCTGGCTTCGACTGCGTCGATTGCCTTTGCCTCGCGTGCCAGATCGAACAAAGCGGTAGCGTACCGCCCTGCAAGACTGGCTTGCACATTAGCCTGATTGCCGCCGGAGTTATCCACGCGTTTTCGTGTCCCTGTACAGACTGGAATATATGTCGCGACTGAAGCGCAAGGGAATCGTTCCCTTACAAAGTCGAGGGGCCGGTAGCAGGGGATTTGCTGCGATGCAAGATAGGGATTGGGGTTGTTTTCATTGAAGCCCAAGCCACCACCAACTCGTCATTCCCGCGAAGGCGGGAATCCATCACCAGAGCTTTCCTTTTCAACAATGGTTGCGTTATGCCTTTGCCTTAGGTGATGGATTCCCGCCTTCGCGGGAATGACGAAGTGACGGGAGGATGCGCCATGGGGCAAATGATCAAAATGAAAATGTCCGACGGCGCAGAAATCGCCGTCTATCACGCTGAAGCGGAGGGTGAGCGCAAAGGCGGGCTGGTCCTGATCCAGGAGATTTTCGGCGTTACCGATCACATCCGCGATTTGTGCGATGAGTATGCAACCGATGGCTATGAAGTCCTGTCCCCCGCCTTGTTCGACCGCGAAGATCCCGGTTTCGAATGCGACTATACCGGCCCCGAATTTGAGCGCGCGGTGGAACTGGCGCGCAAACTGCACCCGTTTGATCAGTCGCTGGCTGATGCCCAGACCTGCATTGATGCCTTAAAAGACAAAGGCCCCGTATTCATCACCGGTTATTGCTATGGCGGTTCGGTCGCGTGGCGGATGGCACAGATCAGCCCGGATCTGGCGGCGGCTAGCAGCTATTATGGCAGCATGGTTCCAACGATCTTTGCCGATCCCGCCCCGCGCTGTGCGACCATCGCCCATTTCGGCCGCTTCGATCAGGGCATTCCGATGGAGGGCGTCGAGGCGCTGATCGAAAAGGCGCACCCGACGGCGCAGATATTCATCTACGACGCCAATCACGGTTTCAACAGCGACCGGCGCAAGGATTATCACGAGCCCAGTTCCGAATTGGCGCGGGAAAGGACGCTGGCCTTGTTCAAGGCCTGCGGCGGCTGAAACTTTGAAAGCAAGAATCGGGACGCAGGCGGTTTCCAAGGCGGTTAGATGCTAAATCCACATCAACGATGAGGATGAAGCCATGACTTACAAAATTACCGGATTGCTTCCCGCTGCCCATGCCCATTTGTTTGCGATGAACGATACCGAACTGGCCGCAGTCAATGCCCGCCGCGTTACCGCGACCGCAAGCAAGGGCTTTCCCTGCCGCGTGTCGTTGGAAGATGCGTCGGAAGGCGAAAGCCTGATTCTGTTCCATCATGTCAGCCATGATGTCGCGACGCCCTATCGCTCGGCTTACGCAGTCTATGTTCGCGAGACAGCACAGCAGGTTGCCGAATATGTCGATGAGACGCCGCCGGTGTTTGAAGGCCGGCCGATCGCGTTGCGCGGCTTTGATGCGGAAGGAAATCTGCGTGAAGCAGCCTTGGCGTTACCCGGGCAGGCGGATGCGCGCATCCGTGAACTTTTCGCGGGTGAGGAAATCGCCTATATTCACGCCCATAACGCCGCGCATGGATGCTTTTCGGCAGCTATAGAACGGACCTGAGATGATAGACGCCGATACCGCCTGGGCCGCCGTGCTGCGCCGCGACCGCAGCTTTGACGGGCGCTTTGTCACCGGTGTGCTGACCACCGGAATCTATTGCCGTCCCAGCTGCGCTGCTCGGCATCCCGCGCGCACCAATGTTCGCTTCTTCGTCGATGGTGCAGCCGCGCGGGCGACCGGGCTGAGGGCGTGTAAGCGATGTGTGCCCGACGATGTTGCGCGTGATGAGGCGGCGATGGCAAAAGCCCTGAATCTGTTGCGCGCCGAAGAGCCGCCCGCACTGGAAGAATTGGCGGAAGCGGTCGGTTATGCGCCGCATCATTTTCACCGCCTTTTCAAGCGCGCAACCGGGGTGACGCCTGCCGCCTTCACCCGAGCCGAGCGCGCTAAGCGGGCCGCTAACGCGCTGGCGAGTGAGGAGCGGGTGACCGATGCGATTTACGAAGCAGGCTATTCTGGGCCGAGCCGATTTTATGAAGACACCAAAGGACGTTTGGGGATGACACCGAGCGCTTGGAAAAATGGCGGAGCAGGGGCGGTCATCCAGTGGGCCGTGGTATCGACATCGCTGGGACAGATGCTGGTCGCTGCGACTGGAAAAGGTATCTGCCGCCTGTCTTTCGACGAAGGCGAGGAGGCTTTGGCGGATCGCTTTCCAAAAGCGGAAATTCTGCCCGCAGATGCGACGACACAGGCGCTGATTGAGGGCGCGGTTCAAGCCGTTGAAAACCCCTCGCGCATGCCCGATCTGCCGCTCGATGTGGCAGGCACTGCGTTTCAGGAGGCGGTATGGCAGGAGTTACGCCGCATCCCGGTTGGCGAAACAAGAAGCTATGCCGACATTGCTGCCGCTGTTGGCAAACCTAAAGCGGTTCGTGCCGCAGGGTCCGCAAACGGCGCGAACAATGTTGCGGTCCTGATCCCCTGCCACCGCGTCGTTCGTACCGACGGCAGCCTTGGCGGTTATGCCTATGGCCTCGACCGCAAGGTAAAGCTGCTCGAACGCGAAGGCGCGGCTGACTCGCCGCAAATTCCCATGCTATAACTTCCGCTATAGCGCGGATTCGCGCTTTTTGGCGGCATATCAGGGATTTTACATTTCTGACGCTTTAAGACTAACGGTCTGTTCACCCTTTTCCGCCATAGGGAATGCGATGCTGTGCGTAGTGCAGCTTGGATTTCCGCCGAAAGCAGCTGTTTTTCGCGCGGACTGGAAGGATATGGGAATGAACAAGTCATTGAAGTTCAAGGCTTTGCTCGCACTCAGCGCAAGCAGCATGGCAATCACTGGCTGTTCGATGACGGGCGGATCGAATCTGCCCCCGGCACCGACGATTCCCGCGCAACAGCAGGTAAGCGACGAATATATCATCGGTCCGCTTGACCAGATTACAATCTTTGTTTGGCGCAATCCGGAACTTGGCGCGAAGGTTCAGGTGCGCCCCGATGGCCGCATCACCACCCCTTTGATCACCGACATGCCAGCCGCAGGCAAGACAGCAACGATGCTGCAGCAGGATATCAAGCTGCAATTGTCGCAATATATCAACGATCCGATCGTCTCGGTGATCGTCAACGAATTTGCCGCGACCAACAATCAGCAGGTACGGATTGTTGGCGCGACCGAAAAGCCGGCATCGATCCCCTTCCGTGCCGATATGACCTTGCTCGATGCAATGATCGCGGTCGGCGGGCTGTCTGAATATGCCGCGGGCAACAAGGCGCGTCTCGTTCGCTTCAACAAAGCTACCGGCAAAAGCCAGGAATATGCGCTGCGCATTAATGACCTGATACGCCGCGGTGACAGCAAGGCCAATGTCCTCCTCCAGCCGGGCGATGTCATCATCATCCCCGAAAGTATGTTCTAAAGGGTAGCGACACAGCGATATGAACGGATTGTATGACGAACTGCGCATTGCCGTCCACAGCGTGTGGAACCGCCGCTGGCTGGCGCTCGCCATCGCCTGGGGTGTGTGCCTGCTGGGCTGGCTGGTCGTCTCACTGATCCCTGCCAGCTATGAATCGAGCGCACGGATCATGGTGCGTCCGCAGTCGGTGCTTTCCGAAAAGGTGGGTATTACGGCTGGTGAACGCCGCAAGGCCGTTGAGCAATTGCAGCAGTCATTGGGTTCATCCGCCAATCTGGAGCGTGTGGTCAAGGGCACGGATATCGGTCGCACAGTAGTGTCGGAAGCCGAGCTTGCGAGCGCCATTTCCGCGCTGCGTCCGAATATCGCGGTTAAGGCCGACCCCACAAATGAGAATGTTTTTTCGATCACCGCGATGCACGAATCTCCGCGTGTTGCGCGGGATGTTGTGCAAAAGTTGATCGACATCGCCGAGGAAGAGAATATCGCAGGCGACCGCGCCGAAACCTCGAAGACGCTCAAGTTCCTCGATGCCCAGCTCGAAGCACGGCAAAAGGAATTGGCTGAGGCAGAAGCCAAGCGCGTTGCCTTTGAAACGCAGAATCTGGGCATGTTGCCGGGTGCCGGTTCGGCCTCGACTCGCATGGAGGCCGCGCGTGCTGAAATGTCGCAGATCGACACGCAGCTGATTCAGGCGCGCAGTGCCGTGGCGGCGCTAAGCAGCCAATTGGCCGGAACCCCCCGCTCGCTGGCAGGTGTCGGCGGAGGCGGCAGTCCGCTGGCATCGGCACAAAACGACCTCGCCTCGATGAAGGCGCGCGGGTACACCGACGACCACCCCGATGTTATTGCGATACGCAACCAGATTGCGATTTTGCGCTCGCAAGGGGCAGGGGCTTCGGCTGGTGGTGGCGGAATGCCAAACCCTGCTTATGCTTCGCTTCAGTCGATGCTGGCCGAACGCCAGGCATCGGTGACGGCTCTATCCGCGCGCAAAACCGCACTGCAGGCCGAAATCAGCGACTATACGGCAAAGCAAATTTCGCAGCCGGGGCTTTCCGCCGAATATTCGCGAATCAGCCAGGATTATCAGGTGCTGAAAACCCAATATGATAAACTGCTCGCCGACCGCGAAGCGATCCGCCTACGCGGGCAGGTGGAAAATGAAACCGGCACGGTGCAGTTCGAGGTTGTGGACCAACCCGGCGTGCCTTCTGCGCCAGCCAAGCCCAACCGTCCGTTGTTGCTGGCGCTGGTGTTGTTTGCAGGCTTGGGTGCTGGGGCAGGCGTAGCCTTTGCGCTCGGCCATTTGCAAACCAGCTTCCCGACCGCCGCCAAGCTGGAAAAGGCAAGCGGGCTGCCCGTGATCGGAGCGATCTCGCAGATGCTGACCAGCGCGCAACGTGAGGAGCGCAAGCGCAAGATGAAGATGTTCGTCGGCGCAACAAGCGGGCTTGTCGGTGTCTTCGCGCTGCTGCTGGTGGTTGAATTCATCCAGCGTGGCATTGCGGCATGAAGGGGCCTGAAAAAATGAACAAGCACAGCCCGATAAAGCCGCCTGCGTCGCTGCTCGAACGCGCCAATGAACTTTATGATTTCGGCGCTGCGCTGCGCGGCCCTGCCAAGGACGCTACCCCGGTGGAGCCGCCCAGCAGCCCGTTGCTGAACCCGAAGCTGCTAAAGCACCGCCCGCTCCGGTTGCCGCGCCCGCTGCGGCACCTGTTATGCCGCAACCCGTTGTGCGTCCGTCTTCTGGCCGTGCCAAACAGCGCGTCCATATCGATCGCGATGCATTGCGTGCCGCCAATTATATTGATCCAGAAGGTCCAGTCACAGGCCTGTCTGAAGAATTCCGCATCGTCAAACGCCAGCTTCTGCTGGCTGCGCGCGGCGGCAAGGGTTTCGATGCCATTGAACATGGCGAACGCATTCTGATCTG
>NZ_CALMSV010000042.1 GCF_937872355.1 uncultured Sphingorhabdus sp.
CGTGCTGGGCCATGAAGGCGGTACCGTCCTTGTTGTTCTTAATGGTCTGAGACTGCTGAGTGATCCTATCTGCAATACGAGGCGACCCGTGACTGATCGGGAGTCAGTTGAACAGGGACACGACGACAAGGCACAAGCCGGTGCGTCGAGCCAACTGCGGAACGCCGACGCAACAACTACAAAGACCTCCACAATAACCTAGCGGTGCCCAGTTTCATCCTCTTCGGCACGCTAGTTCAACACCACGCCGAAAACTGTTGCCAAGCGTTGGTGGGCTGCGTGATCGTTCCTCACGGCCCCATTGAATGCCACGGCCAGGAAACAGCCAGCGCTGCGGCCGCGCGGGCCACCAATAACTCCGCAAAATCCTCAACAATTGCGGAGAGAGAGTATGACGTAACGGTCAGCCCTTACCCTGCTCTGCCCAGATTACCATCCGCCGGTTGTCGATGTCGGTAATCTTAAATAGAACCACCTCCGACATGCACAGTACGGCAGAATAGACCGTCGTCAGCGCGGTGCGGCTCTTCAGGCTTGGACTTGTATCCAGGAAGCACGCGACCTTGTCGATGCCCAACGCCACCGGCAGCTTGCTCGGCTGGCGTGCATAGCTGATGCGCTCCGAAATGGCATCTTGGCCGAGCGTCACATCGTAGAAAAGGTGTTGCGCACACACGATCTGATCGAGTGCCGGCCAGGATATCTCGATCACCACCAAGTGGATCTGAAAGACGCGGATATCCTACAGCTCGGGACGATCAGACGACCGACCAAATACCGGCTCAACTTCGATACCGCGGCAAGGTCGAATCACTGCGTTGCGGCGACAGATTGCGAACCGTCATGCCCTCAATCATACGGCGGCAAAGAGGCTGATCTCAGCCATTGCGAAAACTCCTGTCTGAAGGATTGTGTTTCGAAAACCCGCGATCCTCTCACACAGGAGCTTGCTGTTGCGACTCTTCCCTCAATTGCCGCGCAAGCGACTTCGTTCAATCCAAAATCGATTCAACCTGAACCCATCCGCTTTAGTGCGCGGTTTCCAGAACCTTAAAGCTCATTCCGATTCTATCTCAGAAACTGTCTGAAGCGCCTCAACGACAGGAAAAAAAGAACTGATCCAATCACGATAAGCGCCAGGAGCTGCGGCCAAACCACATCAAGACCGGCGCCTCGAAACAGGATGGACTGCGCCAGCATCACGAAATGCGTGTTCGGCGCTGCCAGCATGATGTTCTGAATAATCTCGGGCATGCTTTCGCGTGGGGTCATACTGCCGGACAATGCCTGAAGCGGAAGAAGAACGAGCATCAGCAGCAAACCAAACTGCGGCATCGTACCCGCCATGGTGGCGAGAAAGATGCCCATGCAGGTGGTAGCGAACAGATGCAGCGTTGCGCCGAACAAGAAAAGTGCCAGCGATCCTTGTATGGGAACCGCAAGCCAGCCTTTAACGACGAAAACAAGGGAAAACGCGGAGGCGATCAAAACTACGAAGCCCATCGACCAGATCTTGCTTGCCATGATCTCAAATGGCGTGACCGGCATGACAAGAAGATGCTCCGTCGTCCCGTGCTCGCGCTCGCGGATAAGGGCGGCACCGGTCAGGACGATCGACAGCATGGTGATAGAATTGATCACATTATTAATTGCGCTAAACCAACTCTTGTTGAGCGTCGGATTGAAGCGGGCCCGTTGCGCAAGCTCGATGGGCACGGTACTTGCCGCCCGATAGTGCTTTAGAAATTCGTTTATCTCGCTGGTGACGATCGATTGAACGTATCCGCTGCCCGTGAAGGCCTGCGACATGCGGGTCGCGTCAACGTTGATCTGAATCGTAGGCGATTTGTTGGCCAGGAGGTCGCGCTGGAAGTTCGGCGGGATATCGAGCGCGAAGGTGTCCAGGCCAGCGTCCATGCGGCGGTCCATCTCTGATTGAGTAATCAGCTTCGGAATCGAAAAGTAAGGAGGATTGAACGCCGTGATGATGCGGGATGATATTGGTGACTGATCCTCGTCAACCACTGCAATCGCTGCTCGATTGAGTGTTTCCGGCATTGCTTTCGATGCGGTATAGATCGAAATGGTGAAAGCGTAGATGATCAGCGCCAGCATCATGGGGTCACGAATGAGTCCCCACAATTCCTTGATACCCAATTGAACGATATTGGTCAGGCGCATGGCTAATTCGCCTGCTTTTTGAGAAGAACAACGCCCAGTCCCAACAAGACGGGAATCGCGATGAAGAGAGGTACGAACGAACCAGCCAAGTCGGAAAATTCGAGCCCCTTGGAGAAGGCACCGCGCGCAATGGTGACGAAATAAGCGGTCGGATAAATCTTCCCGATGAACGCGCCGACTCCCTGAAGGGACGACACCGGATCGATAAGCCCAGAATATTGCATGGCAGGAATCATTGTCAGCAGGGCCGTACCGAAGATTGCTGCGATCTGACTGGTGATGAAAGCCGATATGACAAGGCCCATGCCGGTCGCAGCCACGACATAGAGGAATGCCGCACCGGTGAGCGTCATGAAGCTTCCCGTAAACGGCACGTGGAAAATAAAGATCGCAAAGATCACCAGCAGCAAGAAGTTCAGCATCGCAAGCACGACATAAGGGATTTGCTTTCCGATCAGGAATTCCAGTCGCGTGACGGGCGTTGTGTAGAAATTAATGATGGACCCAAGTTCCTTTTCCCGAACAACGCTGAGTACGGCGAGCATCGTCGGTATCATCAGGAGGAGTAGCGGGATCACGGCGGGCACCATCGCCACCAGACTCTTGACGTTCGGGTTGTATCGATAACGAAGCTGGATCTGGAAACTACCCGATGTTGCGGCGCTCCCGTAAAGCTCCCGAGCCTTTTGGGTCAGCCAATTTGCGTGCATGGCCTGCACATACCCGCTTATGGTTTCAGCGCGCGATGGCATGGCGCCGTCGATCCATGCGCCGATCTGAACATTGCGGCCGTGTGAGACATCCCGTGCGAACCCTGGAGGTATCTCGATCGCCAAACTAAGTTCGCCGCTGCGCATCCTCTGATCCAGATCGGCATAGTCAGTAATCGGCGCCTTTTCCGTGAAATAGCGTGAGCCGGCAATTTGGAGAATATAGTCGCGGCTGATCGTGGAGTTGTCACGATCGAGCGCCGCGAAGGAGAGGTTTTCAACGTCCATCGTGATGCCGTAGCCCAAAACAAACAACAGAATGACGCTGCCAAGCGTGGCGAGCGTGGCGCGTATCGGATCGCGACGCAGTTCGAGCGCCTCACGCTGAGTGTAGGCGAACATGCGCCGGAAATTGAAAAGCCGATTCGCCGTTGTTCTTCTGTCGACTTTATTCTGTGTGTCAGCTGCCGCGGCCGAAGATAGCGGCACAGGCGTTGTTGTGGGGGACGATTTTTCCTTCTGTCCGCTGGCATCCAGGAGATAGGCAACGAAAGCGTCTTCGAGCGTTTTAGCGCTTCTCTTCTGTGTTATTGCAGCCGGAGTGTCGCTGATCAGGACCTTGCCTGCGTGCATGAGCGAGATGCGGTCGCAACGCTCTGCTTCGTTCATGAAATGCGTGGAAACGAAAATCGTAACATGATCCTTGCGCGAAAGGTCGGACAGAATTTGCCAGAAGCCATCGCGTGCGACGGGATCGACACCGGATGTCGGCTCGTCAAGCATCAGGATATCGGGAGAGTGAATCATCGCGACTGCAAGCGATAGTCGTTGACGGATACCGAGCGGCAATGCGTCCGGCAAAGAATCCATAACAGCGGCGAGATCGAAGCGCTGCGCCATCTCCTGGGTTCGCGCGGGAATTGCATCCAAAGGGATGCTGAATAAACGGGCGTGCAGATCGAGATTCTGCCGAACCGTCAACTCCGAATATAGCGAGAAGGCTTGCGACATGTAGCCGACACGGCGCCGGACAGTCATATCGTTCGGATCCACTTGGTGTCCGAACAGCCTCGCGTTGCCCTGGCTGGTCGACAGCAGTCCAGTCAACGCCTTCATTGTCGTTGATTTGCCGCAGCCGTTCGAGCACAGG
>NZ_CALMSV010000043.1 GCF_937872355.1 uncultured Sphingorhabdus sp.
TCAAGATCATGCCCCTTGGTGACATGCAGCTTGCCCTTATGCGCCTTGGCCAGCCGCTGCGCCTCCGCCTCAAGTTGATCAGGCCCCAGATCGCCTGCCGGGCGGTTGACGAGCGTGCGCACCAGATCAGTCGCCTCCGCCTGCCGCACCGCATTTTCAATCCGCCCCGGCTCGGTTGTCAAAAGGACACGCGCGCCTTTCAGCTTGGGTTCGCTGCGATACTCATCAAAGCGATATTGGCCGAGTAGCCAGCCGAGCAAGGCATCGCCGGTTTCGGCGCCGGACAAGCGATAGGTGCCTTCCGGGAGCGCCTCCGCTGCCTTCGCAAGCGACCAATGTTCGAGCTTCGTGGCATCGGCGACCACAAGGGCAGCTTTCCATTCGTCGCCACCGGGGATGTGCAGGATGGCGAAATCGCCTGCATTTCCGTCAAACTTCTGCGCAGTGGCGGCAGCGCGAACGGGTCCAGGTTGGGCCGCAAACCATTCGGCAAAACCTTCTTTCAAAACGATTTCTATCTCGGTTGCGGCTTGCCCGCTATCGGGCTGGATCAAATTGCTATAGTCAGTCATCCAGCCTTGATAGCGACATCGATTCAACAGGGGGAGAAGCAAATGGCCTTTCGCGCGGATTTTCTGAAGCGTATGCCCTTATTGTTCCTGTTCCTGCTGGCAGCCTGTTCGTGGAACGAGCCTGCTATCATCGAATTACCCAGAGACATCGGACCTACGTCTGACGCCTTTGTGGTTGCCCTGCAAAAAGGAGACAAGGCAGCGGCAGCGCGCCATGTCGCGCCGACCGCCCGGGATGAACTCGAAGCGCGATTTTCAAAAGAATACAAAGAATTACAGGCAACACCTAAACTGAAACCGCGCTTTATAAGCTACAAGCCGGAAGGCATGCTAGGCCCAGAGGATTCTGAAGTGACCATCATCTACGCCGCCAAAGCCGAGGGCACATGGACCACCGCAGAAGTGCGCATGTTCCGCCTGCGCGATGAACCCTATGAAGTCGATTACTGGAAGATCAGCAATGAGACGCCGGTTGCCAAATCCTACACCCCCGATCTGAGACCAATGTACGGCGTCTTCGCCGCACTCGCTGGTGCCATTGTTGTGATCGGATTGCTCGCCATAGGAACCATCCTGTGGATCGTCCGCCGCAAACCGCATGTCGTTGCGCCTGAACCTGCCGTCGAGCGGCGAGTTGCGGCCGTTACGACGCGGGAAAGCCTAGACGACGAATAAACAAACCGTAGCCCTGAGCTTGTCGAAGGGCGCCTCAAGGTTTGCGCGATCCTGAAGGTCGTGCTTCGACAAGCTCAGCACTACGGTCTCTTTTGCGAGCGTGATGTCGCTACTCCGCCGCCTCCAGCATAGGCTCCGCAGTCGCTTCCAATGGTTTCACCATCTCGCCTGCCTTTGAAAATTGCATTATGCCATCTTCAATCGGCTCTTCGGTGAGGATCTTTTTCTCCGCCTTGTAATCCTGCAATACGCGCCACGGGTGGCGGTCGCCGTTCTTCGGCAGCTTATCGATCGAACGCGCGAAATAGCCTGAGGAGAAATCATCGACCCATGGCAGGCGCGGCATATCGGTATCCGCCAGATGCGGATTGGCGATCTGGGCACCCTTTGCATCCATCAACTTCAGCAGGCGGCAGACATAATCGGCAACGATATCGGTTTTCAACGTCCAGCTGGCGTTCACATAGCCAAAGACGCTGGCAAAGTTGGGGATGTCGTTGAACATCGTGCCCTTATAGCTGACATGCTCGTGCGGCGCGGTCGCCTTGCCATCGATGCTTAGATTGGTTTTGCCCATCATCACCAGGTTGAGTCCGGTCGCAGACACGATAATGTCCGCCTCCAGCTCGCGCCCTGATTTCAGCTTGATGCCAGTCGGGGTGAAATGGTCGATATGATCGGTCACTATCTCCGCTTTGCCCTTGGAAATCGCGTTGAACATGTCTGCATCGGGTACAAGACACAGCCGCTGTTCCCAAGGGGTGTAAGGCGGCTGGAAATCCTTCTCGAAGGTTGGATAATCGGCGGGAAGCATTTTGCGCGCCATTTCGAGCAACTTCTTGCTCATTTTCTCGGGCTTGTTGCGCGCCATGTTATAGGCAAAGCGCTGCATCGCGATATTACGCCAGCGGGTGATCTTGTACGCCGTCATTTCGGGCAGGATCGCGCGCATCGTATTGGCGAGCCAGTCTTTCGCCGGACGTGAGACCATATAGGTCGGGGTGCGCTGCAGCATGTAAACCTTCTCGGCGGTCTGTGCCATCACCGGAACAATTGTCACTGCAGTTGCACCGGAGCCAATCACCACAACCTTCTTGCCTGCATAATTCAAGTCTTCGGGCCAATGCTGCGGATGGATGATTTTGCCGGTATAGCTTGCCTCTTGCGGGAATTCAGGGCGATAGCCTTGGTCGTAATCATAATAGCCCGCACACATGAACAGGAAGTTGGCAGTAAACTGAACCTCCGCGCCATCCTCTTCGCGGCGCGCGGTTACCGTCCAGCAGGCCTTGTCGGTCGACCAATCGGCACCGAGCACGCGATGGCGAAAGCGGATATGCGGGGTGATGCCATATTCGTCGGCGGTTTCGTGGACATATTTGTGGATCGCTGGGCCATCAGCAATCGCTTTCGCCTCGGTCCAGGGTTTGAAGCGATAGCCGAGCGTGTGCATGTCCGAATCCGAACGAATGCCTGGATAGCGAAACAGGTCCCAAGTCCCACCCATATCGGCGCGCTGCTCGATCACGGCATAGCTTTTGCCGGGGCACTGCATCGTCAAATGCGCGGCGGCGGCAATACCCGACAGCCCCGCCCCGACGATCAGAACATCAAATTCGCCACCATGCTGCTTCCCGGCCATATGCGTCTCCTCCGCGCTTTTTAAACGTGCGCTTAAAAGGAAACTTACTTACAAGATTGCAAATTGCAACCCGTTTACATTAGGCTTTGGCAATCACCCCGAACAGGTCGTGTTCGTCGGCATCTTCTATCGTAACTTCAACGATATCGCCGGGTTGCAGCGTTTCCGGCACATCCCGCAGGAACACATTTCCGTCGATTTCCGGAGCATCTGCCTGGCTGCGCGTAGTGGCGCCGATGCTGCCTTCTTCGTCCGATTCCCCGACCTCGTCGACGATGACAGGAAGAACCCGACCGACTTTGGCGGCGAGTTTCGCGGCGCTGATCGCGGCGGTTTTCTCCATGATCCGCTGATAGCGCTCTTCCTTGACATCTTCGGGCACTGGATTGGGCAATGCATTGGCGGCAGCGCCTTCAACGGGTTCAAACCGGAAGGCACCGACACGGTCGAGTTGCGCCTCATCGAGCCAGTCGAGCAGATATTGGAAATCCGCCTCAGTCTCACCAGGAAAGCCGACGACGAAGCTGGAACGGATTGCAATATCGGGCGCAATGCTGCGCCAGTTGCGGATACGCTCCAAAACCTTGGCTTCGTTCGCAGGGCGCTTCATCGATTTCAGCACCGAAGGGGCGGCATGCTGGAACGGGATGTCGAGATAGGGCGTCAGCAGTCCCTCAGCCATCAACGGGATCACATCATCTACATGCGGGTAAGGATAGACATAATGCAGCCGCACCCAGGGGGCGTTACCCTCTGCTGTCCGCAACTGGCCAAGTTCGCGCGCCAGATCCGTCATGTGCGCGCGCACCTGCCGTTCCTTCCATTCGCGCGATTCGTGGCGGGTGTCGACGCCATAGGCCGATGTGTCCTGGCTGATAACCAGCAGTTCCTTCGTCCCCGCAGACACCAGCTTTTCGGCCTCGCGCAGCACGGCATCGATGCGGCGACTGGCCAGTTTCCCGCGCAGACTGGGGATGATGCAAAAGGCGCAGCTGTGGTTGCAGCCTTCGGATATCTTCAGATAGCTGTAATGGCGCGGCGTCAGTTTCAGCCCGCCTTCAGGGACCAGATCGACAAAAGCACCGCGCGCAGGCGGTGCCGCATCGTGCACCGCAGCAACGACATCCTCATATTGATGCGCGCCGGTGACAGCCAGAACCTCGGGGAAGCGCGCGCGGATCAGCTCGGCCTCATTGCCCATGCAACCGGTGACGATCACCCGGCCATTTTCAGCAATCGCCTCGCCAATCGCCTCAAGACTTTCTTCCTTGGCACTGTCCAGGAATCCGCAGGTGTTGACGAGAACGACGTCTGCACCTTCATAGTCGGGCGACATCGCATAGCCGTCTGCGCGCAACTTGGTAAGGATACGTTCGCTATCGACCAGCGCCTTGGGACAGCCAAGCGACACCATGCCCACCTTGGGCGCTTCTTGAATTTTCGTTGCCATGATGGCGGCGCGCATAGGCGTTTTGCGCGCACTTGTCACGAAGTGCGTTCACGCGCATGATTGAGTCGGGAGGAAACAGACATGGGAAACGCAAATCTATTGGCAATTCTGGTTGCGGCGGCGGCGGGCTTTCTTGTCGGCGGCCTTTGGTATGGCCCTTTGTTCGGCAAAGCGTGGCAGCACCAGATTGGGCTGAGCGACGAGGACGTCAAATCGGGCAACATGGCCAAGATATTCGGGCTGACTTTCCTTTTCAGTATCCTGTCGGCGGTTTTCCTTGGCCACCTGCTCGCACATTTCGATACAGACTTTTATCGCACAATGATGATTTCGACCGGCATAGCCATCGGCTTTGTCGCGCCGGCGATCGGAACCAACTATCTGTTTAGTCGCAAATCGGGCAAGTTGTTCGCCATCGATGCGGGATACTGGATCGTCTTCTACGCCGCGATGGGGCTCGTTTTCGGGCTGTTAGGGGCCTGATCGAAAGCCTTGAGCTGCCGCAGGAAACGGTTTCGATCGGGTAGCAGATCCGAAAGCATATATTCGTCAAGCTTGTCGAGAAACGCCGCCAGCGCTCCGTTCAGTGCGCCCTGCAACCCGCAAGCGCCAGCAACCGGACAATTGTTTGACCCGCGATCGAAACATTCGACGAAGCTTTCGAGACTTTCCAGCTTGCGCACGACAAAACCGACATTGATCGCTTCGGGGGCCACGGCAAGCGCGAAGCCACCGCTGCGCCCGCGCCGAGCCTCTATCAATTGCAGCTCCACAAGACTGCGTGCCACCTTCATGAGGTGGTTGCGCGAAATGCGGAAGGCCCCTGCGATTTCATCAACCGACGCCTGATCGGATTTGGTCGCCAGATACATCAATATCCGCAGCGCATAATCGGTGTGCAGGTTCAATCGCATTAAAGTTGTATATCAAATATTGCTTTTACGCGCAACGCGCTTATAGATGTATCTCAAATACCACTTAATGAGTCGCATCATGACAACACATCCCTATTCCGCCTCCGCGCGCCAGACCAAGAAAGCAGCTGCCGAGGCTGTCGGCATTGACGAGGCTTATATCGGCCTGATGGTCGAAAGCTTTTATGCACACATCCGCAGCGATGCGATGCTGGGGCCGATATTCAACAGCCGGATCAAGGCCTGGCCCGAACATCTTGAGCGGATGAAGCAATTCTGGCGGTCGGTCTTGCATAACAGCGGCAGTTTTTCGGGCAATCCGATGCTGAAACATGTGGCAATACCGCAGATCGAGGCCGTCGAGTTCAATCACTGGCTCGCCCTTTTCGAACAAACCCTTGCGGATACCGCGCCGTCTGAGGCCGCCCGAGACCTGATACTCGGTCGCGCGCACATGATTGCCGATAGCCTACTGACCGGGATTCGCATCCATCGCGATGGCCTCCTCCCCTCCAGAATGAAGGACGTTCACCATGCTTGATGAATTGCAGAGCGCAGCCCTTGTCGAACAAAAGCCCGTCGCACTTGATGCTGCACGCCCCGTTCGGATCATTCCTGACATCCCTGTTCAGCCAGAGGCAACCAACCTGCAGATCCCCAAATCGGTATGGCGTGCCATGTGGGCAAGCTACACATTGTTCTTCCTCGGCCTGCTCGCAGCCATTGGCACCGAACTTTCGGGCCTGTTCATGCTGGCCATAAGCGCTGCCTATACATTCATGTTTTTCGGGACAGCCGCTGTGTTGTTCGGCCTGAATCCACCCCGGAAAAAATCGCACTTCGAACATGGCATTGGCGTGCTAGAAACCTGGACCGGCCCGATGAACCGCAGCGCAGTTGCAGGACAGATATTGGCCGTACCGCTTTGTATTGCGCTGTTCGGCATTTCGATTGCGGTGATCGCAAGGGCGGTCGGTTTGTGAGCAATTCGGCCGCCTTACCTGCATCGGCCGCGCCCTATCGCAAAATCGGGCCGTTCGATGCGACGACACTTCCTTCAGGCCTGCGCGCGGAGCACCGCCTGAAAGAGGATGTGTGGGGAAAACTCGAACTGTTGGAAGGCTCGGTAGACTTCGTCTGGGACGATGGCCGCACCGCTAATCGCCACAGGCTCGCCACAGGCAATATCCAGTGGGTTACGCCAACGACTCCGCACCATCTGGAAGTGTCGGGGCCGTTCCGGCTG
>NZ_CALMSV010000044.1 GCF_937872355.1 uncultured Sphingorhabdus sp.
GGCCGACTTGGCGATGCAGCGGAATGTGCCGATCAGATTGATCTGGATGATCCATTCGAAGGCCGAAACCGGGAAATGCTTGATCGAGCCATCTTCCTTTGAACGGCTGGCGGTTTTAATCGCATTGCCAGTACCGGCGCAGTTGACGAGGATGCGTTCCTGGCCGTGCGCTGCACGTGCCTTGGCGAATGCGGCATCGACTTCTTCTTCGCTGGTCACATTGACCTTGCAGAACACGCCGCCCAGTTCGGCGGCCATGGCGTTGCCTTTTTCCTCGTTGAGGTCGAAAATCGCAACTTTAACGCCCTTTGCAGCGAGCGAACGTGCGGTTGCCGCGCCGAGGCCCGATGCGCCGCCGGTGACGACTGCTGCGACGGATGAGTCGAGTATCATTCTAATTTCCTTCTTGATCGTCGCCCCGGCGAAAGCCGGGGCCGTTGGAGGTTAATTCAATGGGTTTTGGGTAAACCGCTGGAGGCCCTGGCCTTCGCCGGGGCGTCGACGATTACAGCCGCTCGATGATGGTGACGTTGGCCTGGCCACCGCCTTCGCACATCGTCTGCAGGCCATATTTGCCACCCTTGGCATCTAGCACGCCGAGCAGCGTCGCCATCAGCTTGGTGCCCGAGGCACCAAGCGGGTGGCCGAGCGCGATCGCGCCGCCATGGACGTTCAGGCGATCATGCGATGCGCCGAGATATTTCAGCCAAGCCAGCGGAACCGGGGCAAAGGCTTCGTTGACTTCATAGGCATCGATGTCTTCGATCTTGATGCCAGCTTTCTTCAGCGCTTTTTCGGTGGCGAACAGCGGCTCTTCGAGCATGATGATCGGGTCACCTGCCGTCACCGAGATGTGGTGGATGCGCGCGCGCGGCGTCAGGCCATGATCCTTGAGAGCCTGTTCCGAAACGATCAGTGCAGCCGAGGCGCCGTCGCAAATCTGCGAGCTGGTGGCAGCGGTGATCGAGCCGCCTTCCTGCAGCAATTTGACGCTGGAGATGCTTTCCATCGTGGCGTCGAAACGGATGCCTTCGTCAACCAGATGCAGTTCCTTGCCTTCGGGCGTTTCGACTTCGATGCCGACGATTTCATTCTTGAAATGGCCTGCTTCGGTTGCTGCCTTGGCGCGCTGGTGGCTGGCGAGTGCAAATGCGTCGAGATCATCCTTGGTGAAGCCATGCTTCTTGACGATCATTTCAGCGCCCGCGAACTGGCTGAACATGATGCCGGGGAATTTCTCTTCGAGGCGGGGCGACTTATAGTTGCCGAGGCCTTCCTTCATGAACAAGGTCGCGACCGAACCCATTGGAACGCGGGTCATGCTTTCGATACCGCTGGCAAGCACGATATCCTGCGTGCCCGACATGACGGCTTGCGCGGCAAACATCATTGCCTGCTGCGAAGAACCGCACTGGCGATCGATGGTGACGGCAGGGATGCTGTCGGGCAGTTTCGACGCGAGCACGGCGTTGCGGCCGAGATCCATCGTCTGCTGGCCGCCCTGCGAGACGCAGCCGGTGATGACATCGTCGATCGCTTTGGTGTCGAACTGGTTGCGGTCAGCAATCGCATCGAACACGGCAGCGCCGAGATCGACCGGGTGCACCCCGGCTAGCTTTCCACCGCGCCGCCCACCGGCGGTACGAACGGCATCGACAATATAGGCTGTGGCCATGACAGGACTCCTTGGATTGATTTAATCGTGCGATTAAACCGAGTCTGCCAAGGGGTCAATGCCTATAGCGAATATAGGCCAGGTTCTTCTGTTTGATCAGGCTTTCAACGCCGCAATCGCTTCCCTTGTGGTCCGCGAATAATTGCCCCAGCGGTAGCGATAGGTGCCGATATAGTGCACAAAAGCGGGGCTTTCGGGCATGGGTTCGTCCCAATGGTTGATATAGCGGTCATAGGGAAGTTGAACCGGATCGGGATCATTCGCGACCACCCAGTTCGACGCAACCTGTTCGCTACCCCATTGGCGCCAGGTCTTGCCAAGGCGCTCGTCCATCTCCTGCGAAAACCGCGAAACCGTGGCGCGGCCATCTTCACTTTTGGCAAAGCCAGCAAAACCGGCACACCCCCGGATATAGCGGCGGCTGTCGGCATCGTGCAGCGACTTCATCGCGGCTTCCGCATGCGCCTGCACATGGTCGGTCGTAGGCCCATTTGCGTGGAAGATGCGCGAAATCTCGGCCGCACTTTTGAATCCGTGCTGTGCCTCGTCCAGACCACCGGCCAGCGTGAAACTGCGGTTGGCATCTATCGCTGCAGCAATTTCGGGAACCGGGCCGGTGGTTACCGTGTCCGAATCGAGCTGGATCACGAAATGGTCATTTCGCCGGTCCAAAATGGACAGCAATCGTTCCCAGCAATTGTCGCGTGGGCAGGGTGCAGTGTCCACATCAGCCTTCACGATGATTTCCGGATTATCGCAGTGCTTAGCCAGAACAGCCTTATCATCGGTAGTCAGCGTACCGTCGTCGAGCAGCACGATTTTGCCACGCGGTAGATGATGATGGAGCGATTTGACTGCGACCAGATAGGGGAGAAGGACCGCAGTGCCGATCATCGAAAACAGGATGAGTCCATCGTCTTGCGCCACGATCGGCGGCGTATCCAATATGCCCTGCACTGCGCGCTCATGCGCCCAGCTTCCAGCTTTTCGGCCTATCGCCGTGAGTATTTCCATCAGGGTCAACCGCTATTCCTTGTGCGAAACCAGCCGCACTTAATGGTTCCCTTAAGCAGAAGCCATTTCGACATGATTAACAATCGCAGGTTTTACACGTGCAGCAATCAGGCTGCCGCCGATAATCAGAGCGGTGCCAATCAAGGTCGTCAGCGTTACCGGCTCATCGAAGAATAACCAGCCAAACAACACTGCCCAGACGAAAGCTGTATACTCCACGGGGATCAGTATCTGCGCCTCGGCCCGCGCATAGGCCCAGCTCATCAGCAATAGCGAGAATATGGCAAGCGATGCGGCGGTCAGCAGCATCGGCAATTTGGCCACCACCAGCGGCGCCAGAAACCAAGGAGCGAAAAGCGCCAGAACAGACGCGGTTAGCAAATTCTGGAAGAACGCGATCTCGATAGGCCCGGCTGCCTGTGCCTGTTGTCGGGCGAGGATCAGATTATAGGCGAACAGCACGGCGGAAAAGAGCACCGCAAGCGCGCCCCACAGGGCATCGCTTGAATAATGCCCGCTGAATTTCCCATAAAGGATCACGCCAACCCCTGCGAGCCCGGCGATCGATGCAAGTATCGCTTCGCGCCCGATTCTCTCGCCCAGCAACATAGCGGCCAGATAAAGTGCGATCACAGGTGCGATGAACGACAAGCCGATGGCTTCAGCCAGCGGCAAACGCGCTATCGCCCAGAAAAAGCTGACGGCCATCCCCGCTACAATGATGCTGCGCCACAGATGCAGCCGCAAATTATCGCGCGCGGGCCAGCCCTGACCGGTTGCAACGAACAACATGCCCGCAATCAAGGTTCCAGCAAGATTGCGCCACAGTACGGCATTATAAGCACCAACGCTCAGCGACAGATCCTTCATTGCGGCATCCATCAGCGAAAAGGTTCCCACTCCTGCTGCGGCTACAGCGAAGGCGATCGCAGGACTGGTGGGGCGCAAAGTCGACATGGGCAACCGCATAGGCATTGCCATGGGTCTTGCCAAGGGTGGCAGGCGCACACTATGTGCAGGGCACTACCATGGACCTCGACCCATTCCCTTGGCTTGATGCGCTGATAATCCTCGCGCTGATCGCCCTCAACGGCGTATTCGCGATGTCCGAGCTGGCCATTGTATCCTCACGCCCAGCCCGATTGCAGGCGATGGCCGAAGGAGGGAGCAGCGGCGCTGCTGCTGCACTTCATTTATCCAAAGATCCGGGCAGGTTCCTGTCGACGGTGCAAATCGGTATCACCCTGATTGGCATCATAGCCGGTGCTTATTCGGGCGCCAGCCTTGGCGCACCCACCGGCGAACGCATTGCCCAGCTTGGCCTGGTCAGCGACAAATGGGCGATGAACATTGGTTTTGGGCTTGTCATCGGTGCTACGACTTTTGCGTCATTGGTCATCGG
>NZ_CALMSV010000045.1 GCF_937872355.1 uncultured Sphingorhabdus sp.
CGTGCTACGACCCAATCGGCCAACTCGGCTGGCGCAACGCTGCCGGCTGCGACACAGGGTGTGGCCTATAACCAGACAGTATTGGCGAGTGGCGGTATTGCGCCCTACAGCTTTACCGTCAGCTCGGGTACCCTACCCGCAGGCCTTGCGCTCAATGCGACAAGCGGAGCGATCACTGGCACGCCGACAGGTTCGGGGGTCGCCAATTTTGCGATTACCGTCACCGACAGCACGTCGGGTACGCGGGCCACGGCAACCATCACTTATGCCCTCGACATTGTCGCGCGTCCTGATCCGGCAACCGACCGCGAAGTGCGCGGACTGGTACAGGCGCAAGTGATGGCGAGCCGGCGCTTTGCCGATGCACAAGTCAATAATTTCATGCGTCGGCTGGAGAGCCTGCATGGGCAATCCGGCAGCGGCGGTTTCCAGAATGGCCTGCGTATTTCGACCCGCGGCTATTGCGAGGATTCGCTGACAGCCTGGACCAATGGCCTGTGCGCCAAGGGCGAAAGCAAGCTGGGCCCGGTCGCGTCGGTTGGTGGCGATGATGCTGGCGATGGCAGCGGCACAGGCGGCGGCAGCGCGCGCGGTGAGCTGCCCTGGACGATCTGGGCTGGCGGGACCATTCGCTTTGGCGATCGCGATCCGGCCACGGGCAGGCTCTCACAAGAGTTTGAGAGCGAAGGAATCAGCTTTGGTGCCGACCGCCGGTTCAGCCCGTCATTCGCGGCAGGTATCGGCGTCGGCCTTGGCCGCGATACCGTGGACATTGGCGACAATGGCTCACGCAGCCAGGGTGAGGCCAAGACCATCGCCATCTATGGCAGCCACCAGCTGGGCAGCGGCATCTACGTCGACTGGCTTGGCGGCTATCAATGGCTTGATTTCGATCTGCGGCGCTATGTGACGACGACCGGTGCGCTGATCAACTCGAACCGCAGCGGACGCCAATGGTTTGTAACCGGTTCAGCCGGTGCCGACATTGAAACGGGTAACTGGATGATCACACCCTACGTCCGGATCGACCTCACCCGCGGTCGCTTGAATGGCTATACGGAAAATAGCGGTACCTTGTTCGACTTGCGCTTCCTCGATCAGGATGTTGATTTCACATCGCTCGGTCTTGGTACAAAGCTGAACTACGAGCATCGCTTCATCGGTGGTGCGCTGCTCCCGCGCCTGCGGCTCGAATATCTCTATGATGCCGAACGCAATGGCGAGGCGCTGGTGGCCTATCGCGACCTGACCTCAGGACCGTTCTCCAGCATTTCGCTTGCTGGGCTAGCACGCGAACAGTTCATGCTCGGTCTAGGTACCGAACTTCAACTGGGAGAGGCTTTCTCGTTCGAGGTTGAATATCTGAACCGCATAGCCTCAGGCTCGGGGTCCGACCAAGCCGTACAAATGGGCGTTAGCGTCAAGTTCTGATGCGTTTTTAGACAGACAGGGCGGCACCTGAGGAAGAGAGTTTTGTGAACGAAACGAGCGAGTTCGAGAGCGAACAGCCGATGCTTGACGGCGCACAGAATGAGGCAGCGGGTAATGGAAAATCGAAACTCCGCTGGGTGGCGCTCGCCGTTGCTCTAGCACTTACAGTGTTCCAGATCGCCGAAACCGAAATGCGGGTGGCCGAACTCAAGACCGATGGCTTTGGCGAAGTTGCAATCGACAGTGTACGCAATCACGCCTATTTTCCGATGATAGGGGCAATTGCCGGGGCATTGATTTTCATTGGTATCGGAAAACTGTTGAAACGGCTGCTGGCACCCTAACGCTAATGGCAGTCGATCAACTTCGATCGTCTGCGCCAACACCGCAATGTGTTGCGCACCAAGTTATGTGGGTAACGCATGCATAACTAGCCGAAGCGTGCGCTCCGATTTCAGCTTGGCCCAATTGCGGGAAGGCTAGGCTTCTGGCGCAATGCCGAGGTGCTGCAGAAGGTCATCAATGTCGGCAACCTTTAGGCCATGGCTTTCGATCAGTTCGCCTATGTCATTCAGGCGTGCCATTTCTCCGTCGTCGCGCATGATCGAACAGATCACCGCCGCGTCACCGCATCCCGCGAGGCGACACAGATCGATCGAGGCTTCGGCTGCTGCCAGTCGCTCGGCTGTGCCACCTTCTGATGCGATCAGCGGGAAGACATGCCCGGGGGAGACCAGATCGTCGCTATTGGCCCCTTCAGCCACAGCCACTTCAACTGTTTTCGCCCGGTCTGCTGCAGAAATGCCGGTCGTTACATCGGCGCGCGCCTCAATCGATCGGCCAAAGGGGCGGCCAGACTGGCGCTCGCTGCCGGGATTGATCAGGCTGATGCCCAGTTTGACCGCCCTTGCTGGCGTCAGCGACAGGCAGATCAGGCCACGGCCATGGCGGGCCATGAAGTTGATCGCATCGGCTGTGATATGCTTGGCTGCAATTGCGAAATCGATGTCGCCGCGCCGAAACCGGTCGCCGGTGATGACGATGATTTCACCTTTGCCCAAAGCATCGATGGCGGCTTGAAGGTCGCTCATGCCTTGCCTCCGGATGTACCAGCAAAGCTGCGCGCGCCCTGCACAACCTGTTTTCCGACAATATCGAGTTGCATCGAAACCCGGTCGTCAAGGCACTCCCCATCAGGCGAGAATAGATCCGGATAAGTCCGCACCGTTGCCCCCATCGGAGTGGGCCAGCCGCGCAGGGCGTGGACGATACTGCGCAGGGTCTGCATCGTGCTCATGCTCGCCTGGTCACCAAAGGCGGTGGCAATCAAGCCAACGGCACGGCCATCGAGATAGGGCCGGTCATCCTTGGAAAGGTCTTCGAGATAATCGAGCGCATTCTTCACCAGCCCGGATATCGTGCCATGGTAACCCGGGGCCGCGATGATGATGCCATCAGCTTCGCGAACGGCTTCGACCATTTCGGCACCATCCTCTGCCCGGTGCGCCGAGCTGCGATAGTGCGGAAGGGCCGCGAGATAGTCGCCACCGAACAGCTTCACTTCGGCACCCTCCGCCTTGGCAACGGCAAGTGCGGTGCGCAGTGCCATTTCGGTCGAACTGCCGGGGTTGATCGTTCCGCCAATGGCGACAATTTTGGGGCTCATTCGGCCACCGCCTTTCTGAGATAATTTTCGAGCTGTAACTGCTCTTGCTGATTCATCCGCAGGCCCAACTTTGTGCGCCGCCACAAAATGTCTTCGGACGCGCGGGCCCATTCGTTGCGGACCAGATGGTCGACTTCACGTTCGGTAAGCCCGTGGCCAAAATGCTGCCCGCATTCGGCAAGCGTCGTTGCCTCACCGAAAATCGCATAGCAATCGAGGCCGTAGCTTTTGAAAAGGCGGTCCGCCCAATCCGGCTCAAGGAACGGGTAGGTTTGTTGAAACCTTTCATGCTCCGCCGCGATCGCATCGATGGTGAAGTTTCCACCGGGCAGCTTCTTGGTTGCCGTCCAGTGGTGGTTCTGCGGCATCGGCAATCGCGTGGCCAATAGGTCGACCGCTTCCTCGGCAAGGTGGCGGTAAGTGGTGATCTTGCCCCCGAAGATATTGAGGATGGGAGCCCCATCACTCACTTCACTCAGATCTAGGCGATATCCACGCGTCGCGGCTTCGGGTTTTCCGGAACCATCGTCGACCAATGGTCGTACCCCGGCATAGGCCCAGACCACATCATCAGGCTGCACCGGCGTGCGAAAGAAGTGGCTCGCCCCTTCACACAGATAGGCGATTTCGTCCGCGCTGGCCTCTACCCGATCCAGCCCCGCACGATGATCTGCATCGGTGGTGCCAATCAGCGTGAAATCATGTTCATACGGAATGGCAAAGAAAATCCGGCCATCGGGCAGCTGGAAGAAATAGGGATAGGGGTGATCAAAGATCTTGCGCACGACAATGTGCGAACCGCGCACCAGCCGCATCGCATATTCGGCCTTGTCAGGGCTGTGGCTGAGGACGTTCAACACCGATGGCCCCGCGGCATTGACGATTGCTTTTGCCTTGAACGCCCGCCCGCCGGCTTCGATCAGCCAATGTTCGCCCTCTCGCACCAAATTGGTCACAGGGCAGCGCGTGTGCACCTCTGCACCGTGCCGCGCTGCATCGCGGGCATTGAGCACCACGAGCCGTGCATCATCGACCCAGCAATCCGAATAGACGAAACCATTGATGAATTCAGGCTTGAGCGGCGCGCCTGCAGGATGCCGCGCGAGTTTGATGCCCTCGGTTGCAGGCAGGCGTTTGCGCGCGCCCAGATGATCATAAAGAAAGAGCCCCAAGCGCAACAACCAGCGAGGGCGCAGGCCCTTCACGTGCGGTAGCACGAAGCGCATCGGCCAGATGATGTGCGGCGCAATCCCCCATAGGACTTCGCGTTCGGTTAGCGATTCGCGCACCAGAGCAAATTCATAATGTTCCAGATAGCGCAGGCCACCATGGATCAGCTTGCTCGAAGCCGACGAGGTTCCTGCCGCAAGATCTTTGGTTTCCAAAGGGAGGCCCCGCGCGCCGCGCCCGGCTGCATCGCGCGCGATGCCGCACCCATTGACCCCACCGCCAATGACCGCGACATCATAAATCTCCATCACTGCTCCCTATATCGGCGGTGTTATAGCGCCAGCGGCCCATGCTGGATATGCGGCAAGACGTAACGCGCGAACATGTCGGCTTCCTGCATATGCGGATAACCGGAGAGAATGAAGGCCTCAATGCCCTCCGCCTGGTAGGCACGCAATTTAGCGAGCACCTGATCGGGTGTGCCGACGATCGCCGCACCGCAGCCCGAACGGGCCCGACCGATGCCGGTCCACAGA
>NZ_CALMSV010000046.1 GCF_937872355.1 uncultured Sphingorhabdus sp.
GAGTAGCGCGCGGCAGTTTCTCGAATCAAGGATATCATATTGGGGATACCTTGCGTCCGGTTCGAACTCAGCTGGTTTTTGAGATCGAAGGGCGCGAGCGCACCTTCAATATCGAGCGATCCAATCTCGGCTGCGGTCTTGTCTTCCACCGTTTTTAGCACAAGCGCGATAATGCCTTTTGTTATGGCGGCATTACTATCGGCAAGGAACGACAATTGGTTGTTATCCGTCACCGGGTAAACCCATACACTAGCCGAACAACCACGCACCAAGGTGGCATCCGTTTTTAGCGCATCGGGCATGGCCGGCAGCGCCTTACCCAGATCGATCAACAGGCGATAGCGGTCATCGCCATCGAGGAACTCATATTCGTCGAGAATGTCGGACAGCGCAGTCATAGTCGCTGCGCTTATGGCCTTGGACTTCAGATATCAATGCCCGCGGCAATGGCTTCAAGCTTTTTAACACGTTCCTTCAGATCGGCTACCTCGATACGCGACACTGTGGAAGGAGCCCCATCATGCGATGGGCGATGTTGGCTCTCCATTTCGATGCGCTTGAGTTCAATCCAGTCTCGCCATCCGCGCAAGCTGGCGGCAGCGATTATGCCGACGGTTGCCAGCGCAAGGGCGCTTACAGTCAGATAGAAGCTGGGGTCCTGTGGCATGGTCCTTCCTTCCTTTTGGGTTACCGGTCGCGCAGCGCTTCGATTTCACGGCTGACGTCGATGGCGCTTGAATTGTCGGTGGCGATGCGTTCTAGAACCTTGATGCGCTCTTTCAGTTCGCTGATTTCGTTCTGCAGCGCTTGCGTATCGGCAGTATTCGCCAATCTTTGGGTTTTGTTTCCCAACATATCCTGATCTTCGATAATGCCATACTTCGCCTGATGCTTGCTCTGGATGATCTTGCCGATCGTGATGATGGCAATGATGGCCACAACCATCGTGAAGGGATCGCCAATCATTTGATTACTTCCTTTTCATGCGATGGTTCGAAGTTGAGTGGAGTAGTGCGAAGAGCTTCAATTTCATTCGCTAGGCTGTAGCCTTGATCGGTGACGATGCGTTCGAGAACAGCGACACGTTCTTCAAGTCGCCCTTTGTCAGCGGCATATTGTGCGGCTTTCTCGGCGATGCTCTGGGCATCCAGCTCCATCTGCCGCTCTTTCATTTTTAGCCATGGACGGAAAATTGCCCCGGCAAATATAGCCAGCAATCCGCAGCAAATGCCTAATATGGGTATGAGTAAGGGGCTCATGGAAACAGCTTCCTTCTTTGCTTCAGTTTGCCGGGCCGCGCAGGGCTTCTATTTCGGCGGTCAACTTGTGGGTATCATCGACGACGATCTTCTCCACACTGGCAAGGCGATCTTTGATTGAACCCAGTTCGGCGCGCAGCTGCGCATTTTCCTGGCTCAACAGCTTGATGCGCTCGACCGATTCTTGATCGGTCTTGGGATAGACAGCTTGACCCCATGCGCCATCGAGCGGATAGCCATTTTTGATGCGTAGCCAGGTTGTAATAACCCAACCGGCTGAAATTGAGATAATTCCCACGCCGATCATCGGACCAATTGCAGAAATGATAGCTAGTTTATCTGGATCCATTTGCTTTGTCCTATTGGTCGCGCTCAACGCAGACTTTCAATTTCATCGGCCAGACGCACACCCTTGTCAGTCGCGATGCGTTCCAGAACGGCAATCCGTTCTTCCAACCGCCCGATCTTTCCCTCAAGCCGTTCGTTGGTGCTGGTCAACAATCCGATTTTGCGTTCCGCTTCAGGAAGTTCCTTGGTGGTCTTTCCGCCCCATTCATCTTCCAACGCATATCCATGCTTTGCACGGATCCAGTTGTTGATTACCCAGCCTGCGGTGCAAAGACCGACTATCCAGATTATCGTGTCGGGTCCCATATCCTATTTCCTTTTCTCATGCTGCGTTCAGCGCAAGCGTTCGATTTCGCGGCCCAAATTGAGGCTGCTGTCGGTCGCAATCCGTTCCATCACTGAAAGTCTATCTTCCAGACGGAGCATCTGTCCGCGCATCGCTTCATTCTCGTTGACCAGCAATTCGGTCTGGCGCGACGGTGCGAGCCCGTCTTGCTTGAGGGCCGCTTTAACTTTTCGCCTGCCATACCATTGGATCAGCAATGTGCATGCAGTTCCCATCAATCCACCCATGAAAAGGGTGAAAAAGACCGCACTTTCATCCATGATATTCCTCCCAGAAACTGCGCTCAGCGCAGGCTTTCGATCTCGTCGGCCAACTGCTTGTTGTTGCTTACATAGAATGTTTCCATGTCAGCAAGGCGACGGTCGATTTCGCGGAAGCGTGAACGGATGTCGCGTGTGGTGCGGGCAGGCGACTGGCGGACACCCTGCCAGAATTTCTGCTCCGCCTTATCCTCGCTGTAGAGGTGGATCGGCTTTTTGTCGGCCATCCAGGCGGTGATCCAGTAAGCAATCAGCGTCCAAGGAAAGCCGCCCATTAATGTGAGCATGACCGCGCCCAGCCGAACCCAGAGGACATTGACTCCAGTATAGTCCGCTATGCCTGCGCAAACGCCTTTCCATTTGCCATTTTGCTTATCGAGATAGAATTTGGTGTGCATGCCAGACATCTCAGTTCTTCCTCTCCAGTCGGCGGATATTGTCTAAATCGGCATATTCTTCGCTCTCGTGATCGAGGCGGCGGGGATGCCAATCGGGGTTGTCGGCAGCGACAAGGCGTTCGACGGTGTCGAGACGGTCTTCGAGGCGGCGTGCCAGTTCGTGCATGTCACCGAGCATGCGTTCATCATCATTGGTTAGCGTTGCGGCGGTTTTCCACTTGGTGACATAGTGCATTATCAGCCAGGGTAGCCCGATGAAGAGCATCCCGACTACGAATATGGGTACAAGTTCATCTGCCATCGGCTCAGCCCTTCTTCATTGCTTTTTTCATGGCTTCGAGTTCGGCATCGACCTCGTCGATAGCGTTCAAAGCGTCTATTTCTTCGCCCAGCGTCTTCGGGCCGTCCGCACCGATTGACAGCGCATCAGCATAGCCCTGTGCTTCATCGACCCTGCGTTCGAGATCATCGAAGCGGCTGAACGCATCACGGACCTTGTCACCGTTATACATTGTGCGCAGCTTGACCTGATTTTCAGCGCTTTCAAGGCGCGTCATCAGGGCGTTCTGGCGCGAGCGAGCATCGATCAACTTCTTCTGAAGCTTGTGAATGTCGGCTTCTGACGCCTTCAGGGCATCGTCGAGCACAGCTACTTCTGAACGGAGCTGTTCCGCCATGTCGACCGCCTTTTTGCGTTCGACCAATGCGGCCTTTGCCAGATCTTCGCGTTCCTTTGACAGAGCCAGCTGGGCTTTCTCGGTCCAATCAGCCTGAAGATGGTCGAGCTTGGCGATATGGCGCTGCAGCTCTTTCTTGTCGGCAATCGTGCGTGCGGCAGAGGCGCGCACTTCGACAAGGGTTTCTTCCATCTCCATGATGATCATGCGGATCAGCTTCGCTGGGTCTTCCGACCTGTCGAGCAGGTCGGTGACATTGGCGGCGATGATATCGCGTGTCCTGGAAAATATGCCCATTGGGTAACTCCGGATATTGAAACGTTCAGTCGACTGGAACATTGCACGAAAAGGGGCGACCGGGGCAAGCTCTTGTAGGGGAGCTGGGGGAGAGCTTTCGCGCCCCGGTCGGCGGCTTGCAGCGTCAGGCAAGATAGGCACTAACGCCGACAGGCCGGTTGGACTGTTCTGCTGCATGGTGGCTGGCATCTTTCTGCTGAATGACAAAGGACGAAAGCCCGAATGCGATGAGCAGCAGCATCGAGATCGACGCGCCGACTATCGTTCCGGTCGGCTGGGTTTCGGTCTGGTTGAGCTTTTGCATTTTCTTCCCTCTTGGTTTCGGCCTTTGTGCGGCTTGCCAAACATAAAGCAGGAGGCGTGCCAATTTGATGAAATTGGCGGAAAAGCAGAGAAACCTGACTTATGTTCGGGTTTTAGATCGGATTTCATCAAGTAAAACTTGCCAAATGATGGTGAAATATGCCAACAGTGAGGAATGGAGCGCGGCACACAATTCATCGGTCAAAGTTCGGCCTTTCTTGATGCGGTGGAGCGCGCCAGCCGCGCGGCATCGTTGAACCGCCCGATCCTTGTCATCGGTGAGCGTGGGACGGGCAAGGAGCTGATCGCCGAGCGTCTTCACCGCCTGTCGCAACGATGGGACGGCCCGCTGGTCACTATGAACTGCGCGGCTTTGCCCGAGACGCTGATCGAAGCCGAATTGTTCGGACATGAAGCAGGGGCCTTTACGGGGGCCACCCGTGCACGGGAAGGGCGCTTTGAAGAAGCGCATGGCGGCACCTTGTTTCTCGACGAACTGGGTACGCTCTCGATGGGCGCGCAGGAGCGCCTGTTGCGCGCCGTGGAATATGGCGAGGTCACACGCATCGGCTCGTCCAAGCCCATTCGTGTCGATGTCCGCATCGTTGGCGCAACCAACGAAAGCCTGCCCGACATGGTTCCAAAGGAGCGCTTCCGTGCCGACCTTCTCGACCGTTTGAGTTTCGAGGTTATCACCCTGCCTCCTTTACGTGTGCGTGAGGGTGATATCGAGGTGTTGTCCGACTATTTCGGGCGTCGCATGGCGAACGAGCTTGAATGGGATAGCTGGCCGGGTTTTGGTCAAGTCGCACGCCGGGCGATGGAAAATTACAGCTGGCCAGGCAATGTTCGTGAACTGCGCAACGTGGTTGAACGCGCGGTGTATCGCTGGAATTCGCCCGAACAACCGGTCGATTATGTCCAGTTTGATCCGTTTGAAAGCCCCTGGACAGCGCTTCCGAACCCCGCCGCCCCGTCTCGTGAAAGCGAAAGCGGTGGTGGACAAGAGGATGGCACGGGCCAATCACGCCATTCGACCGATTTCTCGGCCATCAACGAAACCCAGATCAAGGTTGGTGACTTCAAGGCGACCACCGAGGCTTTCGAAAAAGCGCTTCTGGAACAGGCGCTTGCACAGCATCGCTATAATCAGCGGCAAACGGCCAAGGCGCTCAATTTGAGTTATGACCAGCTGCGGCACAGCCTGAAAAAGCACGACCTGCTGGGCTGAAAAATCAGCCGTTGGATATCACCAACCGGTAGCCGACATCGAGTTCATCCAGTTTCAGAATATCGGCATGCCGTCGCGCCCATGCGCCGCTGTCGAGATCGGCGGATAACTGTTCTAAAGCCGTATCCGCGCTTCCGATTTTCCAGAAGGACGACATGCCTTTCCGGATAATCGGGTCGAGATAGGCCCGCGGTCGCCTCCAATAAGCATAGAGAAATCCGTCTGAGCAATCATGCGGCACCGGAACGGTTGTGACGGAGACAGGCCCAAGCCAGTTTTGATATTCGTCGATGCCGGGCATTTGCCCCTCGTCGAGGGTCACCAGCGCCGGAAGATAATCGGTCAGCCAGCATCCGCGATGCGACGGATCAAAGGTAAGCAGGACAATTGGCCCCCGGGTTACCCGGCGCATCTCGACCATGCCCTTTGCCTTGTCGGGCCAATGGTGGATGGTCAGAATTGCCATAAAGGCATCGAAACTTTTGTCTTCAAAGGGTAAGCTGTCGGCGCTTGCCTGCACCGCCGGCCCAAGATGCGCGGGGCGTTGGGCAATCATTTCGGCGGACGGTTCGACTGCCGTTACTGAACGGTCAGTCGGCTCATAATTGCCGGCACCAGCTCCGACATTGAGTACGGTTTTGGCATCTCCCAATGCTGCATGGATATGCGCCGCAATGCGCGGGTCTGCCTTGCGCAAATTGGCGTAATCAACGCCGATTATATCATAAGTTGCAGACATGAATTGGCTCTATCGCCAATACGTGCTTCAAGCAATTAGCCCTTTTGGTCCGCGCGTTCCGCACCTTTGCCGTCGAGATTGAGAGCAACAAAATCCCAATCGATGGCCTTGTTCAAAATCGCATCGATATGGGCGGCGCGGTCATTGCGATAATCGACATAATAGGCATGTTCCCAGACATCGAGGATCAGCAGCGGCTTGTCGCCATGCTTCACCGGGCAATCGGCATCATGATAGCTTTTGATCTGCAGTTTCTCGCCGTCGAGTAGCAACGCAGTCCAGCCGCTGCCGAAATGGCCGGTTGCTTCTTCTTTCAGTTTTGCGAGCAAATCGGCGTGCGAACCAAATTGATCGGCAATCATATTGGCCAGTTTACCGCTGGGCGTTTTGGCTTCGGGGCTCAAGCATAGCCAGTAGAAGCTGTGGTTCCAGATTTGTCCTACTTGGTTGAATAAGCTGCCCTTGGCGCTCTGGATCAATTCGACAAGCGATTTTCCCGCAAGAGCCTCGTCTTCAGCCACAAGTTTGTTCGCTTTGTCGACATAGGCTTTGTGGTGCTTGCCATGGTGATATTCGAAAGTTTCAGCCGAAATCAGATCGCCGAAAGCTGTTGTGGCATAGGGGAGCTGGGGGAGGGTGAACATCGCTTGTCCTTTTCTTTGCGCAGGAGTGACGCTGAAATCACTATATAGGAACGCACTCCGTGGTGCCGATAAAAGCAGCGATGGAAGGGTGCGCAGATGCGATGGGCTAACCTGCAGAGTCAATTTTGGTCAGAAAATGGATCGTTTCGCGAGCCATTGAACGAAGCATTGTTTCCTTAGTGCCAGCCCGGGCTCGCAGCGCGATGCTTTGTAAAGTGGCTGTAGCGATATGTGCCAGTTGTTTTGCTGACGCCGAAGGCAAGATTTCACCACAGGATTGTGCGCATTCAAAACGCCGCTCAAAGGCTCCATCGATCTGGTCTATGACTGTTGCGAGTTGATCGCGTATTGCAGCATCGCTGCTGGCTTCGACGGGCGCAGTACACATAATCATGCAACCGCGCGGGGCCGAACCGGATAGATAGAGCGTGATGGCCGCATCGAAAAAGTCTGTCAGCTCGTCCGCAATGGGTGCTGCGCCAGCCAACAGTGCAGTCAAGGCTGCGTTCAGCTGCGCCTCAACGGCGTTTAGCGATGCTAGGTACATTGCGTGCTTGTCGCCAAACAATTCGTAAAGGCTGGGTCTACTGACACCTGCGGCCTCTGACAGCTCGGATAACGACGCTCCGGCATAGCCCTTGTCCCAAAATTGGTTGAGCACCGCTTGACGGACAGTTGCCTCGTCAACTTGCTTTGGGCGTCCGCGACCTTGCTTGGTTTTCATAATATCCTACCGAACTGCAGATAAATATTGACGGTCTTCATTTATCTGCATATCGGTAGATAAATCAATCACCCATCCGAAAGAATTTTCCATGCAGCTCTATTTCGCACCTTTGTCCTGCTCGATGGCGACCCGGATCACTTTGTATGAGCTGGGGTTGGAAGCGGAGTTCCACCAGGTGGGGTTGATGAACAAGCAACTGGTTGCAGACGGCTCTGATTATCTGGCCATCAATCCAAAGGGACAGGTTCCGGCTTTGCGCACTGACGACGGCGACATTCTGACCGAAGGTCCAGCCATTCTGCAATATGTCGCTGATCTAGATCCCGACCATCGCATGGCACCCGCCGCTGGAACGATCGGACGGGCGAAATTGCATCAATGGCTGAATTACATCGCTACTGAAATACACAAGGCTGTGTTCTATTTCATGTTCAATCCGGCGTCTCCGCCAGAGGCGAAGGCTTTTGCGCGTGATAAACTGCTGCCTGCCCGATATGATTTTCTCTCGCGGCATATGGAAGGGCGCGACTATCTGCTCGACCAGTTTTCGGTTGCCGATGCCTATTTGGCAACGTCGCTCAATTGGGCAGCACCAGCTGGTGTCGATCTTGCGCAATGGCCAGTGCTGAAGGCTTGGCACGAGCGAATTCTGACGCGTCCCGCTGTGGCGCGCGCTTTCGCTGAAGAACTTGCGTTGCGTTAGGTGTCAAAACCAACGAACGTAGCGGCTTCGGCCACCGACTTTCGCGGTGGAACGACGGCGTTGGACGGAAAGGCCATGTCGGGCCAGCCCAGCGCGATGCTCTTCATGATCACTTGATCGTCGGCGATTCCTGCATGTTCACGCACTACGGGCGATTGCATGATGCCCTGACTGTTGATCACAGTGCCGAGACCGCGTGACCATGCCGCGTTGACCAGTGCCGTAGCAACCGCTCCGCAATCGAACGGCGTGTCATCGCTGCCGTCGAGCACCTTGTCATAGGTGATAATCACGCACACCGGCGCGTCGAACTGACGGAAACCGCGCAACACCCAGTCCTGCCGCTTTTCCTTATTGTCGCGTTCGATGCCCATTGCGCCGAACAATTGCTTTGCAACATCGACCTGCCGTTCGCGGTGGATGCCTTCGAAAGGCTGTCCTGTGCGAAACTCGCGTGATTGCGGGACGCCTGCTAGCGTGCGTTCGGTGTTCCCCTTGCGGATACGATCGAGCGGTTCGCCGGTGATGACGTAAAAATTCCACGGTTGTGTATTCATCGACGAAGGCGCGCGCATGGCCAGCGTCAGGATTTCCTCGATCAGCTCGCGCGGAACAGGGTCGGGCTTATAGCCTCTTATGCTGCGGCGGCCAAAAATGACGTCATCAAATTCCATCTCTCTCTCCCGTTAAAAAAGGCGGCTCAAAGGCCGCCTTTTCCATTTTCCTGTGTTGGCTATCAGCCGCCGTTGAAACCGATCATTGCGTAAAGCATCGGGATGGACAGCAGCGTGTTGGTGCGCGAAAACATCATTGCGCGTGTAGCTGCAGCTGCCTTGGTTGCATCGTCGGCTTCAACCATGCCAAGTGCCTTTTGTTGCGCTGGCCAGATTACAAACCATACGTTGAACGCCATGATCAGCGCCAGCCACATGCCGATGCCGATCAGGCGGTGGCTTTCAGCGAGCATCAGCGCGTCCATCAGGTATCCTGCGCGGAAGGCAATGATGAGGCCGAACAAGACGGTAAGTGCGGCACCCCAGCGGAAGAAGAACAGCGCCGACGGAGCGATATGCTTCGACACGCCAGGCTTCAGTTCAGCCGGGATTTTGGGCATGGTCGGGATCTGGACGAAGTTGAAATAATAGAGCAGCCCGATCCAGAGGATTCCAAAGAAAGTATGCAGCCAACGGATGGTCTGTTGTTCCAAATCGCCATTGGCAGGAACACCCGCAATTAACAGCAACGCAAGGACCAGGCCAACGCCCAGCACCGCGTGCAGATTTCCAAAAAACTTCGCCATTTCGCTTCCCCTTTAGGCTCTGGTTTAAAATCGTGAGGCGACCCTAACCAAGCGAAGGCGGCGTTACAAGGGGGAGGGTGCGCAGGAATCAACCCTGCGGTGGAACTTGTGGTTCATCGCCCAGCTTCAATCCATGCTTGAGCAGCATCGGAATATTGGCCATCGCGAAGAGGAAGGTCACGATAGTGACGCCCCAGACTTTGAGCGTGAGCCACAGATCGAAGCTGAGCGTCGCGCGCATCGCTTCATTCGCGATTGCCAATGCAGCGAAGAACAAACCCCAATTGAGCGAGAGTTTGAGCCAGCCTTTTTCGTCTAGCCCGTCATAGGCCGCCTCCAATACATAGCGCAGCAGTGCCCTGCCGCGCACCCAACCTCCAATCAACAGCAGGCCGAAAAAGGCGTAAATCAGCGTCGGCTTGATCTGGATGAAGCGCTCATCATGGAACCACAATGTCAACGCGCCGAAGAAAACACCCAATGCAGCGGTAAGCTTGAGCATCGGCGAAATCTTGCCGATCTTCCACTTAGAAACAATAACAGCGATAACGATGGCGACCATGAATGTGCCGGTACCGACAATCGCACCCTGTTTGGGGTCAGCATCAGACGATCCCAGTTTCGACGCCACGAAGAACAGCAGCAGCGGCCCAAAATCGAGGAGGAAGTTGAGCAGGCCATGCTTGGGCTTTGCGTTCGCTGTGTCGTTCATGCTGATCCAGCAATCGCTACTGCAAGGTCGCGGGCATCAAAGGGGCGGAGGTCGTCGATAGTCTCGCCGACGCCTATGGCGTGGATCGGAAGACCGAACTGTTTCGCGGCTGCCACCAGCACGCCGCCTCGCGCACTGCCATCCAATTTGGTCATCACCAGACCGGTGACGCCAGCAACTTCCTTGAAGATTTCGATCTGGCTCAGCGCGTTTTGTCCGGTGGTCGCATCGAGGACAAGCACTACGTCATGCGGCGCTGCCGGGTTCAGGCGGCCGAGAACTCGGCGGATTTTGGCCAGTTCGTCCATCAGTTCGCGCTTGTTCTGCAAGCGACCTGCGGTGTCGACGATCAGGACGTCGATACCCTCTGCAGTTGCCTTTTTGACTGCATCGAAAACCACGCCCGCCGCATCGCCGCCTTCAGGGCCGGTCACGATGGGCACGCCGAGACGGTCGGCCCAGACCTTCAATTGGCCAATGGCCGCAGCGCGGAATGTGTCACCGGCTGCCAGCATCACACCATAGTCCTGCTCAAGGAAATTGTGCGCCAGCTTAGCGATGGTGGTGGTCTTGCCCGATCCGTTTACGCCGATCACCAGAATGACCTGCGGACGGGGGAAGGCGTCGATTTCGAGCGGCTTGGCTACCGGGGTAAGGATTTGTGTGAGCTCTTCCTCAACCACCTCGCGCAGGTCGGCCATATCGATGCCCTTGTCGAAGCGCGTGGCTGCGAGTTTATCGCGGATTTGAGACGCGGTCGCCGGCCCCAGATCGGTAACGATCAGTGCCTCTTCAATCTCGTCGAGCATTTCGGCATCGAGCTTGCCTTTGGTAATCAGGCCGGTCAGATTTTCGCTGAGCTTGCTCGACGTTTTCTTGAGGCCACCAAACAATTTGTCGCGCCAGCCGGGGTTTTCACTCATCCGGCGACCCTTCCTTGGAGCCGTCCATTATCCTGTCCTTCGATCATTGCGGTGACGATAGTGCCTTCGGGCACCTTGCGGTCAAGCTCGACATAAGCGAAATTTTCCGAATGGCCAGATGCGCCGCCCGCCTCGACTACAATTTTTTGCGAGCTGCCGGTGAGAGACTGAAGCCAATTATCGCGCTTAGCAGTAACGGCTTCACGCAACCGACGGGCGCGATCCTTGATATCCTGTGCCCTGACTTGTGGCATTTTGGCGGCAGGCGTCCCGGCCTTGGGCGAATAGGGGAAGATATGGCCGTGGACGATGTCGCAGTCTTCTACCAGCGCGAGGCTGTTTTCAAACATCTCATCATCTTCGGTCGGAAATCCTGCGATGATGTCGGCTCCTATCGCAATATCGGGGCGCTGTGCCTTCATTCGGGCAACAATCTCGATCGCCTGTTCGCGCGAATGGCGCCGTTTCATGCGTTTCAGGGTCAGATTATCGCCAGCCTGCAAGCTTAAATGCACATGCGGCATCACTCGCGGTTCGCCAGTGATCAGCTCGAATAGGCGCTCGTCGTTTTCGACCCCGTAAATGGAGGACAAGCGAAGACGGGGAAGGCCTGGAACCAGTTTGATGATTTGCTCCACCAGCCGCCCGAGATTGGGTTGGCCAGGAAGGTCGTGGCCATAGCTGGTAACATCAACACCGGTCAGCACTACTTCGGCGATGCCCCGGTCGACCAGCTTTTGGATATGTTCGACTACCTGTCCGGCAGGAACCGAACGGCTATTCCCGCGACCGTAGGGGATGATGCAGAAGGTGCAGCGATGATCGCAGCCGGTTTGTACCTCGACAAAGGCGCGGGTGTTCCCGGAAAAGGCTGTGGCAAGGTGCGGTGCGGTCTGGTGCACCGCCATGATGTCGCTGACGCGCACCTTCGGGCCGTCGATAGCAAACAGGGCAGGGGATTGTTTCTCGATGTTGCCGATGACCGCATCGGCCTCTGCCATCGCCTCGAAGGTCTGCGGTTCGATCTGCGCTGCGCAGCCGGTGACGATGATGCGCGCATCGGGGCGGCGCTTGCGTGCCTGCCTGATGGCTTGCCGGGTTTGGCGCACCGCTTCGTTAGTAACCGCACAGCTGTTGACGATAACCAGATTGGGTTCGTCGCCCAGTTGCTCCGCCAAGGCATGGCTTTCCGCCAAGTTCAGACGGCAGCCCATGGTAATGATTTCGGGGCTGCTCAACCGAATGCGCTCCAGTCCGCTTCGCCGGTGAAGACGTGCGTTGCTGCACCCTCCATCTCGATTGGGCCGCCCTCCTGCCAACCTATGCGCAGGTCG
>NZ_CALMSV010000047.1 GCF_937872355.1 uncultured Sphingorhabdus sp.
ATCGAACCAGCGCCGTATCAGCCATGGCGGCGGCCGTTATGCGACGCCCGAATGGAGCCCGCGCGGTGACCTGATTGCCTATACGCGCATCGCGGGTGACTTCCGTGTCGGCGTGATGCGTCCCGATGGTTCGGGCGAACGCCTGCTCACTGACAGCTGGCAGGATGAGGCGCCGACTTGGGCGCCAAATGGCCGCGTCATCCAGTTCTTCCGTACCGAACGAAATACGGGTAAAACAAGCGTCTGGCAGGTGGACCTGACCGGCCGCAACGAACGCAAGCTGCCGACTCCGGTCGACGGCTCGGACCCGGCCTGGGGGCCGGTGCTTCCATGATTGGTTTTGCGGGGCAGCAAGAAAGGAAAATAAAGATGACGAACAAGGCACGCACTTTCGCACTGTTGCTGGTCGCCAGCACCGCGCTCGCGGCTTGTGGTAAAAAGGAAATCAAGGACCTGCCGCCGGTTGCCGACAACACCACCTATGGAAACACCGGTGACACCGTGACGCCGAGCGGCCCCGCCATCATTCCGGGCAGCCAGGAAGATTTCATCCAGTCGGTTGGCTCGATGGGTGATCGCATTTTCTTCGACACCGCCCGCTTCAATGTCGATACCGCCGATCAGGCGACCTTGCAGACGCAGGCGCAATGGCTTGCGCGCTATCCCAATGCGCGGGTGACGTTGGAAGGCCATGCCGATGAACGCGGCACACGTGACTATAACCTCGCACTGGGCGAACGCCGTGCCAATGCGGCGAAAAACTATCTGGCTTCGCTCGGCGTCGATTCTTCGCGCATCCAGACGGTCAGCTATGGCAAGGAACGCCCGCAGGCACTCGGCTCCAACGAGGAAGCATGGGCGCAAAATCGCAGGGCGGTTACGGTGGTGGTGCGGTAAATGCACGGCGCCCCAGCGAAGGCTGGGGCCGTGGTAAGTTTATACTGATTGGGTTGGGCGAACTTACCGCGGCGTCGCCCCCGGCCTTAGCCGGGGAGACGAGTTACTTCGCCTTCCTGTAAGGCACAAATTCCCCTAGGCTGCACACCGGCCCTTGAATGCCGCTCGTCCGGTCGACGAGTCGGATGATGTCGCCGCTGCACAATTGCCCGCTATAGGTTTCGACAACCATGATGTCGTCGCCGCGGGTCAGACCCGGGCAAGACGAGCGCAATTTGTTCATATACACTGTGCGGCCCGATTCCCGATAAAGCAGCGTGTCGTCGCTGATGCGGATAGCGTTAACGTTGCTGCTGTTTGAAATGCAGTTGCGCGGTTCGCCCGCAACTTTGCCCTTCAGCTCCTTTTCGAGGATTTTCGCTTCCTTGTCACGGATCGGCGCGGGTGCCGTGTCGGCGTCGCCATAGGCGCATCCTGCCAGTGCGATTGAAGCAATAAGTCCGAAACTCAGTCCTGAGCGCAACATATTCGTTCTCCGCGATTGATTTGCTGTATCGACATTAGAGCATAGCCGATTATCGGAGGATGAACGACTATTCATTGGAGGAGAGTATAGTGGGCGGTTGGCCGAAGCTGGAATGGGATGGGGAGCGGACTGGACCGCTGCAGGGCGTGAAGGTGCTCGACATGTCGTCGGTCGTGCTGGGTCCCTTTGCCACAGTGCAATTGGCTGATCTTGGCGCGGAAGTTATCAAGGTCGAAAATGCGCAGGGCGGCGGCGATATCATGCGCAAGGCGGGAGACAATCCCACCGGCGACCTTGGGCCGATCTATGCCAGCCTTAACCGCAACAAAAAATCGGTCGCTTTTGATGCGTCAAAGCCGGAAGACAAGGCGGCCATATTGGAACTCGCTTCGGGTGCCGACGTCTTCTTCCATAATGTCCGCATGGCGGGAATGGAGCGGCTTGGCCTGGGCTACGAAGATATCAAGGCGGTCAATCCGGATATCGTTTACGTCCATTGCGCTGGCTATGGCGCGGAAGGGCCCTATGCCAAGCGGCAGGCCTATGATGACCTGATCCAGGCGGCCTCGGGCTTTGCCGCCCTGTTCGAGATGCGCGACAAGGGGCGTCCGCAATATGCGCCCTCGCTGGTCGCGGACAAGGTTAGCGGGATGTTCGCGGCCAATGCCGTGCTGGCGGCTTTGCTCGGGCGCGCCAACGGTCTTGGCGGGCAGTTTGTGCAGGTGCCGATGTTCGAATGCTTCACCTGGTTCCACATGGTCGAAAATCTGTGGGGGAACACCTATCTGCCGGGCAATGGCAAGATGGCCTATACCCGCTCGATCAACCCGCGCCGCAGGCCCTATCCGACCAAGGACGGCTATATCGCAATCGTGCCTTATGCTGACCATCAGTGGGAACGCTTTTTCGAACTCGCCGGTCGCCCCGGTGTGTTTCAGGATACGCGCTTTTCAACTTACAAGGCCCGGCTGGAAAACACGACCGAACTTTACGCAACCATCGAAGAATGCAGCGCGACCAAGACGACTGCCGAATGGGTCGAACTGCTCGATGCCAACAACATTCCGGCGATGAAATACAACCGGATGGCCGATGTGTTTGAGGATCCACACCTGAAGGCGGTCGATTTCTTTGAGGAGCGCGAAGCAAAGGCGGGGTACATGTATCGTTCGATGCGGCACCCGGTGCACTATGCTTCCACGCCCGCGTCGATGTTCGCCGATCCACCCAGCCTTGATGCTGACCGCGATGAGGTGTTGGGCAGTAAAAGCTAACGGTCGCGCGGTGTCCAGCCGCTGCCGTCCTTCTCCTTGTCCAGCAGGCGTAGCGCGAGGCCAGCTGCTACGCCTACCCCGATGGCCACTGTCAGGTCGGTGATGACCGTCAGCACCAGCGTCATGAAGAACAAACCCTTGTCAGCAAGCGGCAAGTGCAGATGCTCACGCCATTTTTCGGGTTCGCTCATATTCCACGCGGTCAGCATCAGCACAGCGGCGAGCGCGGGGAGAGCGAGCATCCCGGCCCAGTGGCCGACG
>NZ_CALMSV010000048.1 GCF_937872355.1 uncultured Sphingorhabdus sp.
TGGACGCGACTCGCCGACTTTGGTCAGCCCGGCATGATCCGCGTCGTCGTACGCCGGCGGTTGGGACCTACACTCATGTGCTCGACCAATGGGCGATCCTTCACAACCAGGCGGTCGTTTTAAACCGTCGCCAAGCCGGGGCCGCCATCGAAGGAGCCCTACGCCATGAAGCCGTCGATCTTCACCGTGTCGCAGTGGATACGCACGGCCATACCCATTTCGGAATGGCGCTGGCCAATCTGGTTGGGTTCGATCTGAAGGCTGGCAGGAATGAGCAAGCGCAAACTCTACCTTCCGCGTGGGCTCGATGTGCCCGCGAGCCTGAAGCCTATCGTCAGCGAGACTGTCTCCACCCGCGCGATCTCCCGGGGTTGGGTCTCCCTTCTTCGCATTGCGGCATCGACCAAGTCCGGATGGTGCTCGGCCACTTTTGTTCTGGATCGTTTTGGTAGTGCTGCGCGCGGCGACGAAGCGTTTCAGGCGGGGGACGCGTTTGGGCGGCTGCTCCTTACCCGCTTCCTGGGCGCCTATCTGGGGAATCCGGCATTCCGCAGAATCAATGACGCCTTGCTCAGTCAGGGGGAGTCCGTTCACACCCTCCAACGTGCGATCTATTCCGGCCCAATCGGCGCGAGGCATGGCCGGACGCCCGAACAGATGGCTGCGATTTCTTCAAGCCTGACATTGCTGACCAACGTCGTCATGACTTGGAACGCAACCCGGATTAGCGAGGTTCGGGCGCAAACGCCGGAAATCTTTCCGGATCACCACCTCCGACACATCGCCCCCAATGCGCACGAGCATATCAACACGAAGGGCGTCATCACGATCAATGTGTCGCCACACCGGGGCAGGCTCCTCTGCGGTGGGCCGCAGGCGACCGAAATACGGAAGGCCGAGTAAAGAATCTTCGCTATGTTGTAATTCAATAATTTACACGAATCCTGAAGCGATGATCCACGTGATTCCAATTAGTTGCTTAGCGGCACTTTTTGCATCACGGTTACGAGAACCCCAGCTAACGCTGCGCCATTCGAAGACTGACCAGGAAGGGGAGGGGCAAGTGATCGCGGTGCCCTCCGGCAAGGTGCTGAGGCCTGTCGAGCGGCTCAAGGCATGGCTGGCTGTGCGGGGAGGCGGTGTGGGTCCGCTGTTTTATCAGATCGACGCGCAGGGGCGGCTGACCGACAAGTCCATGTCGGACCGTTCGATCGCGCGGCTGATCCAGAAATACGCAAAGCTAGTGGGTCTCGATCCGGAGACTGTGGGTGGCCATTCCCTGCGCGCGGGGTTCCTCACCGAGGCCTCTCGTGCGGGCGCGACCATCGCCAAGATGCAGGAAGTGTCGCGGCACAAAAAGGTCGAGGTGCTGCTGGGGTACGTTCGGTCGGCAGAGTTGTTTGACGATCATGCCGGCGAAGGGTTCTTGTAAGATACTGCGCTAGGCCAATGCAGCGTCGGCGGAGCGGTCGGGCGCGTCGCGCTCCACTTTTGCCGCAAGCTGGCCCAGTCGTCGTATGCACGGTGCATATGCAGCTTGGCGTGGGGAGATAGCGGAGGTGATGTGTGGTATCGGGACTCACGGCGAGAGAACGATCGGCGGCGATTGTCCTTGTTATTGCCCTAGCGGGTGCAGGGGGCGCGAAGGCAGCGACCCTATGGGTTACCATGGCTATCTGGTGATGCTCTACCGGGCACGCAGACTGTAGCGCTGGATCCTCCAGCAGTCGTAACGCCGATATGCTGCTGCGCAATCAACTGCGCGATGCGGGCGCCCAAGGCCAGATCGGGCTCGTGGCCAAACCCTCGAAATTGGATCAAGCCAGCGCGATCAATCAGCACCAGCGATGGTGTCCCACGCAAGCCGTAGCGGGTCATAGTGATCGGTGCGCCTTCCGCTTCTTCATGCGCATCGACCCCGACCGGAAAGCCGATCCTGTATTCGTGCAAAAAGGCTTCGAGCAATGTTGGTGTCATGGCCGCATGATGCTCGAACACGGTATGAAGGCCGATGACCGCGATATCGCGACGGTTGAACGTCTGTTCGACACGCTGGAGCTGCGGGAGCCCATTGGCAACGCAACCCGGGCAAAGCATCTGGAATGTGCCGAGGACAATCACGCGCCCGCGCAAATCGTCCAGGGTCAGCGGCTCACTGTTGAACCAGCGTGTAGTTGCCCACGGCAGGGCTTGCTCGGCATTCATGGTTTGCACCCTTTCCAATGGTCATTGGTCGACATTTGCATAGTTGCACCTTCTTGATGGGCGACGGGTCCGGTCACAACCGGACCCGTCAAGTAGAGCCTGCTTGGCTCTGCGTTCTAACGATTGACCCTGCCGGGCAGGCTCAGATCGCCCGATGCCACCTTGAACACATTGGCAACACACAGCAGCGGTGAGTGCGCGCTTTCGTTGACCCGCAGTCCGGCTGTCACACCGTCAAAACCAGCTGTCTGGACGATGGAGATGTTACCGAACGGCACTCTGACTTCGACCGTCTCCTGGGTCAGACTGGGTTGCCAACCGGGGCTGTCGAGCAGGATCGGCGCGCCAGGCCAGGTCATTGGTAGCCGCGGGCTTGTACCTGCGGGAATATCCTGAACTTTGAGACCATTCGCACCGCATGCTTTGTCCGGCCCAAGAACCACCCAGTGCATGTGCCATTCGCCGCCATCATTGGCGAGGTTGCCATCCCTGGTCTCGTCGAACAGCGGGGTATCGTCGAAATCGGGATGGGCGGTGACCGCCAGCGCGAGAATGCCAGCGCCCCGCTCAAAGCCAACCTCATAGGGGTCGATTGTCGTTGGCCAGACGTAGGAGAATACGCTCGATCCTTCGAACCGCCCGGTCGCCTTCGGGCGCGTAACGCCCGCTCGTCCGGAGACGGCCATGTGAAAAATGGCCACATTGCCCTCGGTCCTGATCTTCGCGTGAACGATATCGAACGGCGCCTGTACAGCCGAATCTGCAGCGGGGCGGATCCCGCCGGTATGTTCGTGCGAGGCCGGAACTCTCTCGTTGGCCGGGTTTGCGGGCCGGGCTGGGCCATCGTGAGCTTGCGCCGGTGAGCCAGCCAGAGCCAGGGCGACGGCAACAATGGCAGAGGAACGCATCATTCCTCTCCCTTGACCGCCGCCATCGAGGCGCCAAAGTTGATGTGGAACGCTTGGCCGTCGATGACATAGGCTGGAACCGACTGCACACCGGCAGCTTCCGCTTCCCCGACCCGGTCCGGTGCGGAATTGAAGTCGACGATCTCGACATCGTACCGCGCCGGATCGAGCGCCTGCCCCAATGCTTGTTCGGCGGCAACGCAGACGCCGCAACCGGCGTGATAGAAAATGGCCTTGGATTTCATAATAGGACTCCTATGGATTTGACTCATGATCGAGCCGGTTTGCAGGCGGCCCGCCTGCGGGGCATTGCCGGAGCCACCCGGTAAGCGTGACTCCGGGAAGGTCAGGCTGTCGGCATATATGCGGCCCTGTCGGCACGATATTCGGTGAACTGGTGATCCGGGCAATCAAGCATCAGCCCTGCCGGGCCGATTGCTGCATTCAGGAAACGGCAGTGATGCGGCTTGTCCGGGGTATCGTGCCGGTCCGGTTCGAAGGATTTGCAGGAAAGGCACATCCGCTGGAGGGGAATGTCCCCGCCGCGCTGTAGGGTGGCTACAGCTCGCACCAGCGCGGCAAAGAAGGCCGGTCGATCACGTGGGGAAACTGCCCTGGCGACGGCTTCATGGCCGCTGCCGAGCCGATCAAGAAGCTGGCCTCCCTCGCTGGTGGGATGCAGCCTTGTAGCCCGTCCGTCGTCGGGGTCGGCTCTCCGTTCCAGCAGGCCCTTGTCTACCAGTGATCGAGCCGCGTCGCTCGCTGTCGGTTGGGTAACACCGATCTGGGCCGCGGCATCGGTAATGCGAACACCGTCAGACCGGCTGGCCGCCAGTTCGAGAATTGCAATCTGCGTTGGTGTCAGCCCCGAACTTTCGGCCTGCTCCCACTGCTTCTGACGCGCGACCGCACCAAGCCGTTCAAGCCCGAAGGCAATCTGGAGGACAAGTGCTTCATCATCAATAAGCATAGGCATCCTATGCAAAACACTTCTGATAATGTCAACCTGTTTGTCCGGTTCAGGTTTCGGCGCAGAAATGTATCGTGAACTCAAGAGGGCCGCATAGTTCAAGATGGTGCGGAACGCATGGCGGCACGATCATTTCCACGCCTGCGGTCAGAAGCTCGCTGCCACCTGCCGAATCGTCCCAGACAAACTTGACCGATCCTGCCGTGACGCAAAGGCGCGCCCACGCCCCCGGTTTGAGATCGTGCTTGCCCAGCAATCCCCGGGGAACCGATTGTGCGTCAAACGGACCGATGCTGCGGTAAACCTGCGCATCGTCGGGCAGAGGGCCGCGCGGCGCAACGCGCAAGGGCACGCTCATCGCACGCCCCATGTAATCAGCGCGATGGCAATGGAAAAGATGACGAGTGCAACCGGAATGGCGAGCACCTGACCGACTACAGCGGGCAGGCCCATTGGACCTGTAAGGGTTTGCAGATCCTGCCCGCGCGACAAAGGCGACGGCAACTCCCTGCCTTTGATCGATGCAAGCACTGCGGCAGTCGCGAAGAACATCACCGCGAACAGGACGGAAACGCCGATCGCAAACAGTGCGCGCCCATCCCCCCCGGTGGCGAGCAATATGAATGCGAAGAAAATTGCATAGCAGCCAACCATCGCCGCCCAGATCCATCCGGGTAGCTGGAAGCCGCGCTGAAAACCGCCGACGCGGCTATCCCCCAACAGCGCGCCGAGCGCCACGAAGGCCGCTGCGCTGGACTTCGATGCCGGTCAGCAAGCTGTCGGCAATCGTTCTGGCCTTGTCGGCAACCAGCAATGTGGCCTGCGGGAAAATCTCGATCTCGGCCAGAGTCGCATAGAACAGCGCCAGCCAGCGATCGAAATGCTCTGCTGCAAGCCCTGGTATCGCGATGTGCTTGAGCATGGGGTTCCCGGAAAACTCGCCGCTGTTGTGCAGCACTGACCGCCAGAACCGGTTCATCCTGTCGAGGTGGGCGGGCCAGTCCGCAATTCGTTCGGCAAAGATCGGCCCCAGAATGTCGTCACCCCGGATTGTCGCGTAGAAGCGCTCGACAAACAAGGCGATGTAGCCGTCGTCGATACCGATCGACATGGCCTCGGCCCGCTTGGCTTCGCGGGCATAACGGGCATGGCTTTCCGGTGCGTTGTCATGGGCGTTCGGCGGCATCATCGCGGACTCCTTAAATACGCATATGATATGCGTGTTTAACCAACGTTGCGGGACAATGCAATATTTCATATGCCGATTTGATGCACCTGAGCCTTCAAACCGATTTTGCCTTGCGTATCCTCATGGCCCTGGGAACCTCGGGACAGCAAATGTCGGTCGAGGAAATCTCCCGGCGCTACAATGTTTCGCGCAACCATCTCGCGAAGGTGGCACATCGTTTGCAAACCCTTGGGCTGGTCAAGGCGACGCGCGGCCGCGGCGGTGGCCTGTCGCTTGCGAGGCCGCCTGAAGATATCAACGTGGGCGAAGTTGTCCGCGCCATGGAAAACCTTGGCAATTTTGTCGAATGCATGCAGGCGAGTTCGAACGGCTGCCCGGTCGCGGGGGCATGCGGTTTGCAGGGCGCTTTAACCCGCGCATTGCAAGATTTCTTGCGGCGCCTCGATCAGTATCAACTGGCCGACCTGACACCAAACCGGCAGCGATTTGCGAACCTGCTGGCCGAATCCGGCACCTCGGAGGGCTGACGTCCGGCATTGACATTGTTCGTATCACCCGCTTATTCACGCATTTGATATGCAAGAATAGGAGGGGGCAATGGCAATTCAGGGAATGGTGCTGCTGGTCAGTCTTGTGCTGATGGCGGCCATAGCGTTGATTTTCATTCGCGCCGCGCGCGCCGCCGGGACAGCTGGTGCGTCTCCACCAAGCGAATCGGCCAGGACGCGCCTGATCTGGATGCTGGCGATTGCCGGTATTGTCATTTCGGCCGGATCGCTGGCCCGCTGGCCGCACGTCGTGTCCGGCGACCTCCAGCCCGGTGCGACGGTGAATGTGACCGGCGCGATGTGGTACTGGGAAATTGATCAGCATCGCGTGCCGCTGGGTGTGCCGGTGGTTTTCAACGCCAGCACAACCGACGTGACCCACGGTTTCGGCGTAGTGGACCCGGAAGACCGGCTCTTGTTCCAGGTTCAGGTCATGCCCGGGTACGTCAATCAGGTGCAGCATGTCTTCCGCAAACCCGGCGTCCATCGGGTCATCTGCCTCGAACTCTGCGGAGTAGCTCATCACGCGATGCTGAGCGAATTCACCGTAGCGGCAGCGAATTGACGGGGAGGGAAGTATCATGACCAAAGCAACACATATGCCTCAACCCACGCCTCAAGCGGGCGCAGTCAAATTCACCATGCTGCTGGCGGGCCTTGTCCTGTTGCTGATGATGGTAGTGGGCCTCGTCATGCGCGCAGCGCAAGCCAACATGATCGCGCTCGACCCTGCGCTGTTCTACCAGTTCCTGACCGCCCATGGTGCCGGCATGGTGGGCACCGCCGGGCTGACCGGCGCGGCGATCATGTGGTATTTTGTCGGGCGGCACGTGCATC
>NZ_CALMSV010000049.1 GCF_937872355.1 uncultured Sphingorhabdus sp.
GCTTTCAGCCGAACAAGATCACGGCGGCGAAATTCGGTGACAGCCTGTTCGGCGACCGAAGGGTCGACATTGATGGAACGCAGCGCATCTTCGGCCATTTGAACAGATGATTCAAATACTTCCCGTGTAATCTTAAGATCCTCTGCCGGCATGAGTTCGAGCATTTGACGCCTGTCATACGCCCTTACGAACAGCTTGGCATTGGGGAAGGTTTCGCGCACGGCGACCAAGCCGTCGGCATCCAAATCACGGTCATCCATGCAGAACAGGATCGCACAGGATTCATCCGCGCCCGCGCGGCGGAGCAAATCTATGCGCGTGCCGTCGCCGTAGAAGACCTTGCGCCCGAACTCCCCGCTGACATCGATTTGCTCGGGCTTGATGTCGATCAGGGTAATGGAAAGGCCCGCCGCCTGCATGATCTGCCCGACCGTCTGCCCAAAGCGACCATGGCCGACGATGATGATGTTGGCCTGCGCCGCCAATTCAGGATCATCAAGCGCGACATCGCTCGTCCGCCGACGGGCCGCCAATCGGCCTGCAAGGATCATCAGGAACGGCGTTGTCGCCATCGACAGCGTGACCACTGCACCGAACAGGCTCGCTGCCTCAGGTTCGATCAGCAACGCATTTTGCGACGCAGTGAACAGAACGAAACCGAACTCGCCGCCCTGGCTGAGCAGCAAAGCCATGATGATCGACCCGCAGTTGTTTACCCCGAACAGGCGCCCCAGCCCGAAACCCCCCGCAGTTTTGACTACAACAACCCCCGCCGCCAAACCGACAATCAGCAAGGGCTGCGCCGCTATGACGTCGAGATCGAGCATCATCCCGACCGCGAGGAAAAACAGCCCGAGCAGAATGGAACGGAAGGGATCGATATCCGCCTCCAGCTCATGCCGGTAGGGCGACTCCGCGAGCATCACGCCAGCGACGAAAGCCCCAAGCGCCGCAGAGACGCCAATCGACTGCATCAGGGCGGCACTCGCACAGACCGCAAACAGGCCGGTGACGATGAAAAGTTCGCGTTCCGAAACGCGGCCTACCAGCCGCAACAGCGGCGACAGCACATAGCGCCCGGCTAGGATCAGCCCGACAATGGCTAGTATTGCATATATGGCCAACACAAGTCCGCTGGGTGCGCCCTCTTGCGCTGGTGCACGCGATAGCGCGGCGACAATCGTCAGCAAGGGAACGATTGAAATGTCCTGGAACAGCAGGATGGCGAAGCTTTTCTCGCCATAGTCGGTTTTCAATCGTCCGCGCGATTGCAGAAGCGGCAGGACCTGCGCGGTCGAGCTCAGGCCAAGCGGAAGCCCCAGCACCAGCGCGGCTTCCCAGCTGAAGGGCAGCACGGCGAAGATGATGGCGAACATCGCGAGACCGCACAACGCGACCTGCAGCGGTCCGAACAATAATATGTCCCGCCGCATCACCCATAATCGCGAAGGCGACAGTTCGAGCCCAACGAGGAACAGAAGCAGGATGATACCGATTTCAGCGAAACTCAGTATGGTTTCCGGTTCGCCGCTCAGACCCAACACGTCAGGCCCGATGATGATACCCGCAACCAGATAGCCGAGTACCGCACCCAACCCTAATTTGCGGAAGACCAGAACCGCCACGAGCGCCGCACCCAGAAGCAATGCGCCAGTCGTCAAAATGTCGGTCAGGAAATGATGGCCCTCTTCCATCAGTCGTTCCCCGTCATCGCGGCGAGAACCGCATCAAAAGGCAGCAAGATCGCCGCATGGCGCGCGGGATAGGTGCGCGCGCTTTCAAAAACCGCCAGTTCGGGCCAGCAGCCATCAAAGCCGCTTTCGTCAATAAGTGCCCGTGCAAGCGCGGCCCGCGCATCCGCAATCTCTTCAGCCGAACGACCGACTGCAATTTTACCAACCACCGCCGCCGATGCCTGGCCCATCGCGCACGCGCGGCCACGCAAGGCAATCGCCGTGAGATGGCCGTTTTCGACTTTCACATCGGCGCGCATTTCACTGCCGCAGACTGGCGAACGGCGCGTTGCACTTGCATCGGCGTCTGCCAACGCGTCTGCATGCGGCAGACTGGCCGCAAGCCGCAATATGTCCTTGGTGTAAAGCTCGGGCTTGGGCGGCGTGGGGCGTGCGGCAAGATCAGCCGGCATCGCTGCCCTCGCCCTCATTGTCCTGTTGGCGTTCGCGAATAAAGGACGAGAGCGCATCCCCCGACGCATTCAATAATGGATATGTGCGGGACGCGGTCATCCATTCCGGGCGTTTGCTGTCGCCGCCATAGGCGACTTCGAACAGCATGACGAGCAGCAGGAACAGCAACGTCGCGCCGATCAGCCCCTTCACCGCGCCAAAGCCAAAGCCGAGCACACGGTCGAACGGACCAAGCGCCGACTTGCGGCTCTTCTCGCCAATCTTGCGCGCAATCAACCGCCCGCCGACATAAGTGACGATGGCAATGGCGAGAAATGCCAGGACGGCAGCCCCGGCGTCACTGCCAACGGGCCCATAAAGCCATTCCGCGGCGGGCGCGTGCAGGAATCGTATCGCCGCAACGACCAATACCCAGACGCCCAGCAACAGCACTTCCTGCGTAAAGCCGCGCATGAAGCCAAAAATGGCACCGGTGCCGAGCAGAAAAAGAACGATGATGTCGAATGCGGTCATCGCATCCAGTTAGTCCCGCCCGAGTATATGGTCAACGAGGTTGGAGAGTGTCCGGAACTGTTTCAGTTTCATACCCCCATCTTCCTGCACCGAAGGCGGCACAAGCGCAGTCTGGAAGCCCAGCTTGGCCGCTTCCTTCAGGCGGAGATTGCCATGCGCGACGGGACGGATTTCGCCTGAAAGAGCGACCTCGCCGAACAAAACGCAATCCGATGGCAGTGGCTTTTCCGCATAGGCCGAAACCAGTGCTGCGGCGACGGCAAGGTCTGCCGCAGGATCGGATATGCGATAGCCGCCCGCGATGTTGAGATAGACTTCGGCGGTGGCAAAGCTGAGGCCGCAGCGCGCCTCGAGCACCGCGAGGATCATCGCCAATCGTCCGCTATCCCAGCCGACCACCGCGCGGCGCGGCTTTGCCCCACTCGACAGGCGCACGGTGAGCGCCTGGATTTCGACCAGCACTGGCCTTGTGCCTTCGAGTGCGGGGAAGACTGTCGCCCCCGTGACCTGCTCGGCTCGGTCGGTCAGGAAGAGTGCGCTGGGATTGCCGACCTCGGCCAAGCCGCTGTCAGCCATCGCAAAGACGCCTATCTCGTCGGTGCCGCCAAAGCGGTTCTTGTTCGCGCGCAGGATACGATATTGGTGGCTGCGCTCTCCCTCAAACGCCAGCACGGTATCGACCATATGCTCGAGCACGCGCGGCCCCGCAATGCTGCCATCCTTGGTGACATGGCCGACGAGCATCAACGCAGTGCCGCGTTCCTTGGCAAAACGAATCAGCTCCTGTGCAGAGGCACGCACCTGGCTGACCGTACCCGGTGCGCCTTCGATAAGGTCGCTGTGCATCGTCTGGATCGAGTCGATAATCAGCAAGGCAGGCGGCTTTGTGCTGCCCATCGTCGTCAATATATCGCGCACCGAAGTCGCCGCCGCGAGTTGCACCGGCGCATCGCCCAGCCCCAGCCGCCGCGCACGCAGCCGCACCTGATCGACCGCTTCTTCACCCGAAATATAGGCGACGTCGAGCCCACGCCGCGCAAGATTGGCCGCTGTTTGCAGCAGCAGGGTCGACTTCCCGATCCCCGGATCACCGCCGAGCAAGGTCGCCGATCCTGCGACCAGACCGCCGCCCAAAGCGCGGTCAAATTCTGATATTCCTGTCGAAGCGCGATCGGGCAGCTTGATGTCGCTGTCGAGCCCGACAAGCCCGACATCGCGCCCGCCATTTTGCAAATGATGCTTCAGCTCAAATACGGTCGCCCCGGCCTCTTCAACAAGGCTGTTCCACGCACCGCAATCCTCACACTGCCCCTGCCAACGCGGCGCAACCGTGCCGCATTCCTGACAGACAAATCGTTTTTTCGCTTTGGCCATGCCCACCTATGTATCAGAACATAGGTGGAACACCAGAGCAATAATCAAAAACCGAGGAATGTAACCTGCTCGTCCAAAGGCACGCGCTCACGCTGGAAACCATTCACCGAATCGCTCTCGTCGCGATAGCCGATGGCGAGACCGCAAAAGAGGAGGACATCTTCGCCTAACCCCAGTTGGTCTTTGATGGTCTTGCCGTACATGCCCATATATTCCTGCGGACAGGTATCGAGGCCCTCTTCGCGGCAGAGCAGCATGATCGTTTGCAGCCACATGCCGGTGTCGGACCATTGCGCTTCCTTCATCCATTTCGGGAAATGGCAGAGCAGCAACACTGGTGCGCCGAAGGACACAAGGTTCGACTGGACGAAATCGGCCCGCTGCTTTCCATCGTCGCGGGCAATCGCCATCGCGCCATACATAGCGGCACCGACAGCCTGGAGGCGTGCCTTATATTTGTCATGCTTGCCGGGTTCCGAGAAATCATAGTCCATCGGATCGTCGGGCTGGCTGGCGGTGAGCCTGTCCTGCAACGCCTTGAGCGGCGCGCCCGTGAGGACCGTCGCTTCCCATGGCTGGAAATTGCAGCCCGAGGGGGCCATCCGCGCGCGTTCCAATATGCGCTGGATAGTTTCGAACGGAACCGGCTTGTCGAGGAACGACCTGATCGAACGGCGGGTGGCGACGGCTTCGGATACCAGCATAAAATCTCTCCTGTTTGCTTTGTGCCCTCATTTAATCGAACGATTAAATCCCGCAACTGCTAAAAACACCTGTATCTGCAAACACCCGTTTCGCGGTCTGTTTGCACTGGGGCAGCGACAAAGCCTTGCACCCCATGCCCTGCCCTGCCACATCTTGGCGATGCGTGAGAAGGAACTGCGGCTGGCCCTTATCTGCTATGGCGGGGGAAGGCCTGCGGGCTGTATGGCCGGCCTCCCCCCGGGGATCTGGCAACCTTGGCGCGCCAGCCGTGCCTTTCCTGTAAGCGCGCCCTCGCCC
>NZ_CALMSV010000050.1 GCF_937872355.1 uncultured Sphingorhabdus sp.
AAGCTCGGGCAGCTTCAGGAACATGTCGATGATCTCGTCGGTCATGCGCAGCGGCGCATGAACTTGCGCGCCCATCACCGTCGAGTTGACGGGGCAGCCAGCCTCGAGGATTGCCAGTTCCTTCAGCCGGTCGGCGCGCTTCGAACGAAAAACCACAATCAGGCCCGAATGCGGATCGAGCCCGAGCGTGTTCTGCACGAGGCCGGCCAGCGCGTCGTGCCCGCACCGGAAATCGACAGGACGTACAGCAAGCACAATCCGCAGTCCCTGCGCCGGAATGATCATGCGCCGCGCTCGATCGCGGTCACGATCTCCGCGATCCGCACCGCTGACACGTCCGCGTCCAGGCGAACCGAAACCTTGCCAATCGTAATCTCGACAGGCCCCTCGTTCTTGCCTGACGCCGCTGGATCACTCAACTCGATCGACACGAAATCCGCCGCTTCGTCCGTGACCAATGCGATCCGGCCGGCACGCGCCAATCTGCGCCACGTCGTCAATTGCTGGGCCTTGACACCATAACGCCGTGCGACATCACATACGCGGGCGCCAGGCTTCATGGTCTCGAAAACAGCGCGCCCCTTGGTCTCCGCAGACCACAACCGGCCTCCAGAACGGGTACGGCGCGCAAGCTTCCCTACAAAACCGTCGGCTTCGGCTTCCTCGCCCGATAGCTCCATCGCCCTCAGTCTCCTCCTGGCTGCCTGAACAACCAAGAATCGCAGACCACAAACCGAGGGGAAACCCATCAATCAAATGGGGACAAAGCTTCGCTTACGAATCAACGATAGTTTCCGATGTGAAGCGCTTGAGGGGTTGCGAAAGGAGCTGGGACAGTTGCGCCTCTTCTATGAACGCAAGCAGGGCTTTTCCGTTTGCAGAGCAATGCAAAGGGGCACTGCCGCCGACGCGAGAAGCAACACGCATCGGTTCGGTGCTTTCGTTTTTCGCGAGGTAAAGAAGCTCCGAACCGTGCAAGACAGAAAGGGTTACCGTTTCCCCCGTCTTTTCCATCAGAGCCTTCATGTGGGGCGAGCAACCCTTCCCCAGATCTAACGGGGCGAGCTTAGTTCCGGCAAGCCGAACGGGGGCGCGCCCGAGCCGGTATTTTCGAGTCTCAGGATGCTGCTCAACGAAACCTGAGCTGGCGAGGGTGCGAAGCAGATTGTGAACTGTAGCGCTGTTAATATCGAGTATTCTTCCGATTTCGCGTACCCCAAGCCATTCAACATCGGTCGTGAATAGCTCAAGTAAGGCAAGCGCTTTTGAGACCGTTTGTACTGTGCCTTGTGGCGAATTGGACTTCTGAGCCATAGTCCTCTCAGAGTCGGACTCGAAAAGGCATCAACGATATCCATACCTTGCGAGACGCCTGGTGAGCAGGCGGATGTGGGCGATGGATATCCAGGCTTCTGCTGAAGCGATGGATTTTTCGAAGTCCTTTGCCAGCCTTCGGCATCGGCCAAGCCACGCGAATGTGCGCTCGACGACCCAGCGGCGGGGCAGGATCTCAAAACCCTTGGCCTGGTCAGAGCGCTTGATGATTTCGATCGTCCATTTGCCGATTTTCTGCAGCCGTTTCTTCAGTTTTTCGCCCGCATAGCCGCCATCGGCAAAGACATGGAGGAGCCATGGCCAGCGGTTGCGAATGGATTTGAGGAGATCGGGAGCACCGTCGCGGTCCTGGATATCGGCGCTGTGTACCATGAGGCCGACCATCAGCCCAAGCGTGTCGACAACAATGTGGCGCTTGCGACCCTTGATTTTCTTGCCCGCATCGAAGCCCCGGATACCACCACTTTCGGTCGTTTTGACACTTTGGCTATCGATGGCGCCCGCCGTCGGAGAGGCATCTTTCCCCTCCAGTTCCCGGGCCTCCATAACGAGGTGGTGGTTGATCCGTGACCAAAGATCCATCGCCCGCCACTCATAGAAATATCGCTGCACCGTAGAGCAGGGTGGAAAATCCTTGGGCAGCATTCGCCACTGGCACCCTGTTGAAGCGATATAGAGAAGCGCGTTCACAACCTCGCGCAAGTCGGTCTTGCGGGGACGGCCGAGACGGCGAGGTGCGGGCATGAAGCCAGCTATAAATCCCCATTCGCGATCCGTAACATCGCTTGCATATCGGCTCGTCTGACGCTCATATTGCCGCCGGGTGGTTTCAGTCCAGGCCATCGTGCTCTCCATCGAATCTTTGCAAATCCGAAGGAATCACAACTGGCTGAAATCACTCAACTCTTTTTGGGGCAGCCTCTTAGACGACGGCCTGCAACTCGGGACGGCGTTGACGGGCAAGAAAAAGTGTTCTAGCTTATTGAACAGTGTTTAGATTATATGAACAGGTAAGTGCTCATGGCCTTGTTCCTCCCCGGCTGGCCCGAAGTGCCGGCGGAATATCCCTCCGATAGCGTCGGCATGCATCCGCCTTATGATACGCCGGCCTACATCTTTACCAGAAAGCGCGCTCCATCCCGGCCCTTAAGATATATTCCGCAGACTGCTACGGAGTTGTCCGGGCCTGTGTATGGACACGAAAGTGTTCGTCCAGAAGACTCGGATCTGACTCGTCAGCATGACGGAGAGCCGATAGGAGAGCGCATTCGAATTACGGGGCGTGTTATCGATGAAGACGGCCGCGGCGTTCCAAACGCACTATTGGAAATCTGGCAGGCGAACGCAGCTGGTCGCTATATTCATAAGTTAGATCAGCACTTAGCACCCCTTGACCCAAACTTTTCGGGCGCTGGCCGTACCGTTACCGGAAGCGACGGCTCATATTCATTTATTACGATTATTCCTGGTGCTTATCCGGTCGTGGGACTGCACAACGTCTGGCGTCCACGCCACATTCACATCTCTTTATTCGGGCCGTCATTTTTGAGCCGCTTGGTCACCCAACTCTACTTCGAGGGCGATCCCCTGCTCAGATATGACTCCATCTATAATGCAGCGCCGGATTTCTCAAAGAGAGGAATGGTGGCTTCGCTCGATCTTGAGGCTACACAGTCTGAATGGGGCTTAACTTACCGCTTTGACATTGTTCTGCGGGGCCGAAACGGGAACTATTTCGAGGAAACTCATGCGCATTGAAGCCCCGATGACGATCACACCATCTCAGACAGTCGGTCCCTTCTATGCCTACTGCCTGACGCCAGACGACTATCAAACGATCCCTCCTATTTTTGGAAGGAACCTCGCCACCGACGATGCTGTGGGACAGCGCATTTCAATTTCGGGAACGCTCATCGACGGAGATGATCATGCCATCCCTGATGGTATGATCGAACTCTGGCAGCCTGATGGAAATGGCAATTTTGTAGGTGCACAAATCAACCCACGAAAGTCATCATTCACGGGCTTTGGCCGCACCCACTGCAATGAGTCTGGCTCCTTCACATTTCACACTGTGAAACCGGGTCGTGTTCCGACATCCGCAGGGATCTTACAGGCGCCTCACGTTGCGCTTTCCATCTTTGGAAAGGGATTGAACCGCAGATTATACACGAGAATCTATTTCGCAGATGAAGTCTCTAATGATGAAGACCCGATCTTGGCTCTCCTGTCGAGTGATGAGCGTGCTACGCTTATCGCAGAAAAGATCGATGATGCCGCCTTTCACATCACAATCCGCCTTCAAGGACAGAGGGAGACGGTTTTCTTCGAAGTGTGAGAGTCGGACTCGAAAAGGCATCAACGATATCCATACCTTGCGAGACGCCTGGTG
>NZ_CALMSV010000051.1 GCF_937872355.1 uncultured Sphingorhabdus sp.
GCCCCTTGATAAAGGGTTCGGCGAGCAGCGTATCAAACTCCTGCCACGGCCCTAAAGCATCGCGCGATATCGGATTCCCATAATTGCCATCAGCTTTGACGATAGCGACGCCAACCGAGCTGCCTTCATTGACCGGCTTCAGTACGTAAGGACGCGGTAATGGATCTGCCACGTACAGGCTCTCGCTTTCGACAATTGTCCCTTTGGGCATCGGGATGCCTGCAGGTACCAGCCGCTGCTTGGTCAGTTCCTTGTCGATGGCGATCACAGAGGTCACCATGCCGCTATGGGTATATTTGATGTCCATCAGGTCGAGCATGCCCTGCACGCTGCCATCCTCACCGGGGACACCATGGAGCGCGTTGAAAACGACATCGGGCCGCAATGCAGCCAGCACCTGCGCGACGTTGCGGTCCATATCGACGCGGCTGACCTTATAGCCCACCTTTTCAAGCGCGTCGGCAACGCCATTGCCGCTCATCAAGGAAACGGGTCGTTCGTTGGACCAGCCGCCCATGAGAACTGCGACATGAATTTGGCCGGTCACTTCTTCACTCCCACTCGCTGAATTTCCCAATGCAGGTCGACGCCCGACTTTGCTTTCACGCGGCGGCGGACTTCTTCACCCAGTTCCTCAATATCGGCACTGGTGGCATCGCCGGTGTTGATCAGGAAGTTGGTGTGCTTTTCGGAAACCTGCGCGCCGCCGATCTGGAGGCCGCGGCAACCAGCCTCATCAACCAACTGCCATGCTTTCCCGCCATCGGGGTTTTTGAAGGTGGAACCGCCGGTTTTCGAACGCAGCGGTTGCGAGGCTTCACGGCTAGCCGAAATGCGGTCCATTTCCGCCTGAATGGCTTCGGGTTCGCCGGGCTTCCCACGGAAGCGCGCGCCTACGACGATTGCGCCTGCGGGCAATTCGCTATGGCGATAGCTGTAGCGTAGCTGTTCAGCCGGCAAGGTCACCAGATCACCATTGCGCAAAACCACGTCGCAATCGACGAGGATGTCCTTCACCTCTCCGCCATATGCGCCGCCGTTCATGCGGACAAAACCGCCAACGGTTCCGGGGATCGAGCGCAAAAATTCCATTCCGGCGATGCCATTGTCGCGCGCGTTGGAGGAAACGAGGATACCGCTTGCCCCTGCCCCGCAATCGAGCGTCACATCATCGACCTTGGCAACCTTGGCAAAGGCCTTACCCAGCCGCACGACCACGCCTGGTACACCGCCATCGCGGACGATCAGGTTCGACCCCAGACCGAGTGCCATAACCGGCACAGCGGGATCGAGGGCGTAGAGGAAGTCGGCAAGGTCTTTGCTATCGGCGGGCTCAAACAGCCATTCGGCGGCGCCGCCGCTCTTGAACCACACGAGCGGAGCCAGCGGCGCGTCATGCGTCAGCTTTCCACGCACCGGAGGCAAGGCGTAGCAAACGCTCATGCACGCGCCTTTTTGATAGCCTCGGCCAGCCCTGCGGCCCATTTGGTGATGTCACCCGCACCAAGACAGACAATAAGATCACCTTCGCGGGTGGTTGCCGCCAGTTCCCTCGCCAGTGCATCCGCACTTTCGATTTCCTGCGCATTATGGTGGCCGCGACGCTTGATCTTGCCAACCAGATCGGCGCTGCTGACGCCTTCGACCGGCGCCTCACCCGCTGCATAGACGGGCGTGATATAGACGGTATCGGCATCGTTGAAGGCCGTGGCAAAGTCTTCCATCAGATTGCCAAGCCGCGAATAACGGTGCGGCTGGCATACCGCGATCACACGGCCTTTGACGCCTTCGCGCGCAGCAGAGAGCACCGCGCGGATTTCGACCGGATGGTGGCCATAATCATCGATGATGGTCACGCCATCGACTTCGCCGACCTTGGTGAAGCGCCGCTTCACTCCGCCAAATTTGGCGAAGCCGGCCTGCACTTGCTCGTCGCTCATCCCACGTTCAATGCCCACGGCAATGGCGGCAAGAGCATTCTGCACATTGTGGCGGCCCGACATAGGCAGGAACACGTTCGCAATCTCACGCTTGCTGCCGTCCCGCGCTCGGATCACCACATCAAAGGTGTTGCCGCCCAGTTCGGGGCGGACATTGTCTGCGCGTATGTCGGCTTGCGCCGAGAAACCATAAGTCAGGATGCGGCGGTCGCGAATGCGCGGGATGATCGCCTGCACCTCGGGATGGTCGAGGCAGAGGATGGCAACGCCGTAGAAAGGCACATTTTCAATGAACTCGATATAGGCCGCCTTGGCCGTATCGAAATCGCCATAATGATCGAGATGTTCGGGATCGATATTGGTGACCACCGCGATGGTGCCATCGAGCCGCAGGAAGCTCCCGTCGCTCTCGTCCGCCTCCACAACCATCCAGTCGCTGTCGCCCAACCGCGCGTTCGATCCATAATTGTTGATGATGCCGCCATTGATAACGGTCGGATCGAGCCCGCCCGCGTCGAGCATCGCGGCAATCAACGAAGTTGTTGTGGTCTTGCCATGCGTGCCCGCCACCGCGACCGTATATTTGAGCCGCATCAGTTCGGCGAGCATTTCCGCCCGGCGCACCAGCGGGATGCGGCGTTCGAGCGCGGCCTCCACTTCTGGGTTGCCACGCTTCACGGCGGTCGAAGTAACCACCACGGCAGCATCGCCCAGATTTTCGGCGGCATGGCCGATCATCACCTTGATACCACGGCTGCGCAGCCCTTCGATCACATAACCTTCGGCAATGTCGCTGCCCTGCACCGAATAGCCAAGATTGTGCATCACCTCGGCAATGCCGGACATGCCTATGCCGCCGATACCGACGAAATGGATGGTGCCGATGTCGGTGCCAACACCCTTCATGAAACTGCTTTCCGTGCAAGGGCCGGCTCGGCATTGCCGAAACCGAGGCCCGATTGTTCTTTTGTCGATATTGTATGCATCAGCGGCGCTCGACCGAAAGATTCAACGAGGTCTGCCAGATCATGCACGGCATCGGGCCGGCCGCAGCTTTTGGCTGCACGGGCAGCATTTTCCAGCGTTTCGGGGATCAGCGCCATTTTCTGGATTTGCTTGGCCAATTCCACCGGTGTGAATGACGACTGCTTGATCGCCCGTGCACCACCTGCCTTCACCATCTCGCTGACATTGAAGGCCTGATGGTTATCCATTGCGGAAGGCAGCGGGATCAATATTGCAGGACGGCCCGCACAGGTCAGTTCTGCAATCGTCGAGGCCCCTGCACGCCCGATTACGAGATGCGACCAGCCAAGCCTTTCGGGAAAATCCTCGAGATAGGTGGCAAGCTGTGCGGGTATCTGATGGTCGGCATACATTTTGCGGACGGTTTCAAGATCCTCGGCACGGCATTGCTGAGTGACTTGCAAGCGGCGACGCAGATTGAGCGGCAGGCGCGCCAGCGCATCGGGCACGACTTCGGACAGGATCGACGCACCTTGGCTGCCGCCTGTCACGAGCACGCGGAACACGCCATCCTCTATGAAAGGCGGAAAT
>NZ_CALMSV010000052.1 GCF_937872355.1 uncultured Sphingorhabdus sp.
GTCCAGCTTGCCCATCGCAATCGCCACGTGGCCGTCCGCCGTGGGATAAACCCCATAGGGTGCCGCCAGATAGGCATGCGCCGGGTTCTGCCCCGACCGCACGGGCATCCGCCCGCCGTCGTTCAGCCAGGTGGTCAGCAGCTCGAACTGCAAATCCGCCAGCACTTCCATCAGCGAGGTTTCGACCAGCCCGCCGATCCCGTGCCGCTCGCGGCGGAACAGCATCGCCAGCACCCCATGCGCCAGCGCCGCACCGGCCAGCACGTCGCCGATGGGCAAGCCGACGGCCACCGGGCCATCGTCAGCACTTCCGGTAAGCCACATCATCCCCGACCGCGCCTGCGCCAGCAGGTCCTGGCCCGGCAGGTCGACCCAAGGGCCCTCGGTGCCGTAGCCGGTGACGGACCCGTAGACGACCTTCGGGTTGATCGCCCGCACGGCCTCATACCCGAAGCCGAGACGGTCCATCACGCCCGGCCGGAAGTTCTCGACCAGCACGTCGGCGGTCTTCACAAGCTCGGTGAAGATTTCCGCGCCGCGCTTGTCCTTCATGTTGAGCGTGAGGAGGCGCTTGTTCGCATTCAGCATCGCGAAGGGCAGGGCCGCGCCTTCGCGCGCATCGCGCTTGCGTGCGGATTCGCCTTCGGGCGGCTCGATCTTGATGACCTCGGCGCCGGCCATCGCCATCAGGAACGTGCAATACGGACCGCTATAGATGCGCGTCAGATCGAGCACACGCACGCCCGAGAGCGGCAGCGTTGGAGATCCGGTTGTTTTCGTTTGCGGAGGTTTGCTGGGAGAGAGTGCGGCGTCTGTCATGCGCGCCTTTCTTCTTTTTGCTGCGAACACAATCGAAGATCGCAGTCCTCGACGTCCTCCGAAGGTGTTCTATTATTCATAACTATGTTCCGTACAGCGTCGCCGGATGGGGAATTTTTGTCAAGCAACATGCGATTGCGCTATGGAATACCAAGTCATAGAATGAAGTTCTGAAATTTGGAACGATGTAGCGAGCAGCGCCGGGCAAGCATGGACACCACCATCGTCAAGGGACTGAAGCTTCTTGACCGCATCGCTCATGCCGACGCGCCGGTCGGCGTCACGGCGATGGCGCGCGAGATGGGACTCGAGAAGAGCAACATCCATCGCACGATCACGACGCTGGTCAGCCTCGGTTACGTCGAGCGCGATCCGCAATCCGGTCGCTATGGGCCCACGCTAAAGGTGTGGGAACTGGGCATGAGAGTGGTCGCGCGGAATCCCATCGTGCGCACCGCGCGGCCGTTCATGCAGATGCTGCATCAGCAGACGCAGGAGACGATTCATCTGACCATCCTCGACGGGTTCGACTGCATGTATCTCGATCAGATCCGCGCGCCGGTCCCCGTTCGAACGATGCCGCCGTTGGGACATCGCGCGCCCGCGCTGTTTCCCGCGTCCGGCCGCGTGCAACTCGCGTTCCGGTCCGACGCCGAGAGTTTGATTCAGCAGTTTCGCGCCGAGCACCCGCGCGGCAAGGAGATCAAGGCCGCGGCGATGCTCAAGGAGTTTGCTGTGATTCGACAGCAGGGCTTCTGTTGCACCGAAAGTGGGTGGAGCGTCGGCATCAACAGCATTGCCGCCGCGATTATCGGGCGCGACGACGTTGCAGTGGCGGCGATCGCTGTGTCCGGACCGGCAGAGCGGCTGACAACCGAGCGGATGCTGGGACTTGCCGATCAGGTTCTGAATGCTTGCACGCAAGTCAGTGGTTCGCTGCGCGGCTCCTGAACTCTCGATGGCGTCAACAAGAAAGTGCTGCGAAATACGGGATGAAACGTCGATTGAGCAGCATCGCGAACGACGCCGTCATTCAGGCCAGAGCCTGAAATGGAAATAACTTGAGGTCAGCGAGTTGAAAAACCAGACTGCTCAAGGAGTCGATCTCTCTCGTGTCGATCATCTGAGCGAAGAAAAAGAAGGTTGTCATGCCACTGCCTGTTCCTTCCGTCGAACGCACGCATATCCATACGCGGCGCATTGTATGTGAAGCCTTCGAACGCAGCGACGGCCTTTGGGATATCGAGGCCAACATGATCGACACCAAAACCTACGACACCGAGCGCGGCGCTGCCGGACAGCCGCTGCACAACATGTGGGTGCGGCTGACGCTCGATACGTCGATGGTGATTCAGAATGTCGAGTCGGCAATCGATGCGCATCCCTGGCCGTCCTGTCCGCAGGCGGTACCGCCGATGAAGGAACTGATCGGCATCAGGATCGGCGGCGGCTGGCAGGGAGAAGGTCGCAAGCGGATCGGCGGCGCGCTCGGCT
>NZ_CALMSV010000053.1 GCF_937872355.1 uncultured Sphingorhabdus sp.
ATCGGCGCTGAGCACGTCGCTCTCCGCGCCGCGGGGATTGCCCCCCGGGCGGGTTTTCCGGTCTTGCTTTCCCTGACCCCCCCCAGGGGCGCATCTGCGGTATTGGTTTTCGCGGTACCCGCCAGTCCGCTCGCGCAGCCTTGGCCGGTATTCGGCGGCAACCTGATCTCGGCCATTATCGGTGTAGCGATGGCGCAAAGCATATCCCATCCAATGCTCGCCATCGGCTTGGCAGTCGCCCTTGCCATCATTGTGATGTCGCTGCTGCGGTGTCTGCATCCGCCCAGCGGCGCTGTTGCGATGACCGCGATATTGGGCGGCGACGCGATTACAAAGGCTGGCTTTGCCTTTCCGGTGACATTGGTGGCGGCAAACAGTGCAGCCTTGCTCGCGATGGGCTGGCTCTACCATCGCTTTTCGCGCCACAGCTATCCGCACAAAGCCGAATCTGTCGTCGAAACGGTCATACCTTCGGGCCTGCTGCGCGCTGATATCGATCTAGCCATTGCCGAAAGCGGTGAAACCTTCGACATCGACCTGGACGATCTGGAAAACCTCTTGCTCCGCGCAGAGGCCATTTCCGCCGACCGGCAGCAACGCGAGGCCAACGCCGACTATTCGATCTGATTGGCATCGACATGGAGGGTGGCAACCGCCGTCGTTGCTACAGGTAAATTCCCAGTTGAATTTCGCGGCATAATCCCTAAATCAGCGCTCGATCCGGGCCCCTCTGGCGCATGCGGCGGCATGCGTGATGTCGGATTGTTCATCCGAAAGCGCGACACGCGGCGCAACCTCCGTCCTTCTGGACGGATTGGACACATAGGGGCCCTACAGATGGATTTCCTGTTCGATATGTTTTTGGGTACGCCGGTCTGGTTCTGGCTTGCCTTCATCGGCATTGTTATTGCCTTGACCGCCTTTGACCTTGGTTTCCTGCACAAGGAAGACAAGGAAATGGGCATAACGGAGAGTCTGAAGCTCTCCGCATTCTACATCGGCATCGCCTTGGCCTTCGGCCTGTGGGTCTGGTATGCCAAAGGCCCCGATCTGGGCATGAAATATTATACCGGCTTCTTCATCGAAAAGGCGCTGTCGATCGACAATGTCTTCGTAATCAGCCTGATTTTCACTTATTTCGCCATTCCGGCCAAATATCAGTATCGCGCCCTGCTTTGGGGCATCATCGCCGTAATTGTTCTGCGCGGCCTGATGATCGCGGCGGGTGCTGCACTGGTGCAGGAATTCTATTGGACGCTCTACCTGTTCGCCGCCTTCCTGATCGCGACGGGCGTGAAGATGCTGTTCACCGGTGACCAGGAAATGGACGTTTCCAAAAACCCTGTCGTCAAGTTCATGAACAAGCACTTCCGCGTCACACCCGAATTGCACGGCGAGAAATTTCTGGTGAAGGTTCCCGACAGCAAGACGGGCAAGATGGTCACCGCGATGACCCCGCTGTTGCTGGCGCTGATCGTCATCAATCTGGCCGACCTTGTGTTTGCGGTCGACTCGATCCCGGCGATCTTCGCGATCACCACCGATACCTTCATCGTCTACACGTCGAACATCATGGCTATCCTGGGCCTGCGTGCGCTCTATTTTGCGCTGGCGGCGATGGTTCACCGTTTCCATTACCTGAAATATGCGCTGGCTTTGGTGCTGGTGTTTATCGGGTCGAAGATCTTCATCTCCGACTTCCTGATCGGCGGCGACAAATTCCCGCCTGTAATCAGCCTGGGCGTGACCTTCGCCTTGATATTGGGCGGGATATTGTACTCGCTATGGAAGACAAAGGCCGAGGACAAGCACGCCACCGTCTGAACCGACCGGTTTCTCCCACGGAAGACCCCGTACCTTGAACAAGGGTGCGGGGTTTTCTTTTGGCCGGAGAAGGAAAAAGGCCTTGTGTCCCCTGCCCGCTCTTCCCAAATGGGGGCTATGATTATCGAGACCGAACTGACGCCGAACCCGGCCACGATCAAATTCCTGCCCGGACGCATCGTCATGGATGCCGGAACCCGCGATTTTGCCGATCATGAAGAGGCGGAAGCTTCTCCACTCGCTGAAGCCTTGTTTGGCCTTGGCGATGTGACTGGTGTCTTTTTCGGACGCGATTTTATTTCGGTGACCGCTGCCCCCGGTGTGAGCTGGGCCGATCTGAAGCCTGATGTGCTGTCAATCCTGCTTGATCATTTCTCGGCTGACATGCCGTTGTTCCATGCACCTAAGGCCGGTTTCTCGGTTCCCGCAGCGGATGAAGAATATCCGCTCGACGACCCCGCCGACGCAGAAATTGTCGACCAGATCAAGGAACTGATCGAAACCCGCGTCCGTCCCGCGGTCGCCAATGACGGCGGCGATATCGTTTATCGCGGCTTCCAGCGCGGCGTTGTTTTCCTGCAGATGCAGGGTGCCTGCTCGGGCTGCCCTTCATCGAGCGCGACGCTGAAAAATGGCATAGAGCAGCTTTTGAAACATTATGTGCCCGAAGTGACCGAAGTCCGCGCGGCCTGATATCCAACGAACTGGGGAACCCTATATGCCGATCAATCAGCCGCTGGGCGATGCCGCCCTCGACCAGCTTTTCCGCACCGCGCGCACCTATAATGGCTATCTCGACACGCCGGTGTCGAACGAACAGTTGGAAGCGGTGTGGGAGTTGATGAAATTTGGCCCGACCTCTGCCAACTGCCTGCCGGCGCGTATCATCTGGTGCGTCAGCGATGAATCGAAGCAAAAACTCGCCGCGCTTGCCATGCCCGCCAATGGCGAGAAAATCCTGCAGGCACCTGCAACCGCGATCATCGGCATGGACATGGAGTTCTACGAAAACCTGCCCGAATTGTTCCCGCACACCGATGCGCGCAGCTGGTTCGTCGGAAATGATGCGCTGATCGAAAAAACCGCTTTCCGCAACAGCAGCCTTCAGGGCGGCTATTTCATCCTCGCCGCGCGTGCGCTCGGGCTAGATACCGGTGCAATGTCGGGTTTCAACAATGATGCGGTAGACGCCGAGTTCTTCGCCGGCACCAAGGTGAAATCGAATTTCATCTCGACCATCGGATATGGCGATCCGGCGACAATCTTCGAACGCAGCCCGCGTCCGGAATTTGCCCGCTTTAACAAGATCGTCTGATCGTCTACGCGACGTCGCGTGAGACGGCTGGTTATCGACACTGCATCGCGCGCCTGTTCGGTGGCGCTGTTCGAAGGCACTGAGTGCATCGGCGCGCGCCACGAAGTGATCGGGCGCGGCCATGCAGAACGGCTGGTGCCAATGATCGCTGAACTCCCAGAAAAGGGGCTGGCTGATATCATCTCGGTCAATGTCGGTCCGGGCAGCTTCACCGGTATCCGCGTCGGCCTGTCCGCCGCCAAAGCTTTGGGTCTGGCATGGAATGTCGATTGCGAAGGCTATAACAGCCTGGCCCTGCTTGCCGCAATTGCGCTCGACAAAATTGGAAGCGCCGAGCCGATAGATGTCACCATCCACGGCGGCCATGGTGAATTGTTTTTCCAGTCTTTCGATGCTGTGGGTTCAGCGATTACTGATGCTTGTTCCTTATTACCCGAAGCGGCAGCCCAAATGTCCAAGGCCAACTATATTGTTGGCGATGCTGCAGCCGCTTTGATTGACATGCGTGAAGCAGGCATTGCGGTAGAGGCTGTCTCTGACGCTCGCTTTTGGCCTGCGATAGCCCATCTCCCAACGCTCCCGCCTTCCGCCGCTTATGTGCGCGGTCCGGACGCAAAGTTACCGACGGCGAGATGACAGATATCTCCATCTTATCGGGCGACGCCAAAGACATTGCTACGATCATGCCAGTCATGAACAGTGCTTTTGATCCGAAATATGGAGAAGCATGGACAGCCGCCCAATGCCTTTCACTATTAGCCTTGCCCCAAACCAGCTTATTACTGGCGGAGCGAAGCGGTAAAATCGCAGGATTTGCCCTCACCCGTTGGGTTTGTGATGAAGAAGAATTGCTGATGATCGGCGTTGCGCCGGAACATCAGCGCAAAGGCATAGCGCGCGCACTCTTGGCGCATCTTATTGAACAAGCAAGACAGGCGGGGCGCAACCGCATTTTCCTCGAAGTACGGTCAAACAACAGCGCACTGATCTTCTATCAGAACCACGGCTTCGAACACTGTGGAACCCGGAAGTCTTACTATAGAGGTATCAACGGTGATCGCTTCGACGCGAGCACCATGGCATTGACCTTTTGATATACTTCCAATTCTGATGGCGATTTGAGCCGAATTGGGAAAATTTCTCTGTGAAATTTATTGATAATGAACAGTTGAGATGCTTTAATGACATTGCTGTCAAAAACAAAATACCGGGTAAGGGAGAATATATATGGCTGAAGATAGCAATGACACGAATGAAATGCTGATAACGTTAACCGCAGATATTGTGGCAGCGCATGTCAGCAACAATACGGTGGCGGTTTCTGATTTGCCGACCTTGATTTCCAATATCCATGGGGCGCTTTCTGGCCTGTCTGCGGGCGCGGCTGCACCTGCAGTGGCACTTGAACCTGCCGTTCCGATCCGTTCTTCTGTAAAGCGCGATTTTATCGTTTGCCTTGAGGACGGCAAGAAATTGAAAATGCTCAAGCGTCACCTGATGACACATTATGGCATGACGCCGGATGACTATCGCGCAAAATGGGGTCTGGCCGCAGACTATCCGATGGTTGCCCCCGCTTATGCCGAACAGCGTCGCGATCTCGCCAAGGCAATCGGCCTTGGACGTGCGCCCGGATCGGGCCGAAAAAAGAAAGTGAAATAGTCGCTTTCTCATAGCAAAAATATTTGAAGGGCCGGTCTGGTGTGGGCTGGCCCTTTTCATTGACGAATCCGGGCGTGAGACTAAATATCGCAACATGGAAACCCGTATCGATCTCGAAGCCTTGTGCGCGGAACGCGGCCTTAGAATAACGGACCAGCGCCGAGTAATCGCCCGCGTCATATCGGATGCAGACGATCATCCCGACGTTGAAGAGTTATACCGGCGCGCATCAGCCATTGATCCGAAGATCTCAATCGCCACAGTTTACCGCACGGTACGGCTGTTCGAAGAGGCCGGAATTCTTGATCGCCACGATTTTGGCGATGGCCGGGCCCGCTATGAAGCCTCGCCAGAGGCGCATCACGACCATTTGATCGACGTCGAAACCGGCAAGGTCATCGAATTTGTCGATCCCGAACTTGAAGCCCTGCAAAAGGTCATAGCGGAAAAGCTGGGCTATCGTCTGGTCGATCACCGCATGGAGCTGTACGGCGTTGCAATCAGCCGCGACGATTAAGCAGCGCAACCCGATCGGCCTGATTTTCGGGCAGATCCTATTTGGCGCGCGCCTGTTGCTGATGGCCGCTTCGCTTCTGGTCGGCCTCATCCTCCACAATATCTGGCGGCTGTTTCGCCAGCCATCGCCCTGGCCACGGCTTTTCCTGCTGTCGATCAGCTGGACCGCCGGTATTGCGACCGCAACCAGTGGTCAGCGCATCCGAAAAAATGTATTCTACGCCGCCAATCACCACAGCTGGATCGACATTCCTGTCATATCTGGCGTCACCGGCTGCACTTTTGTCGCCAATGACGGGATTGAGAAATGGCCGCTGATCGGCTGGCTATGCACGATCAACAACACGATTTTCGTCAGCCGCGAAAACCGGTTGAGCGTCGGCGATCAGGTCGATGATTTGCGCGAGGCGATGAGCGGCGAGCAACCCGTCACGATTTTTCCGGAGGGGACCACGCATGATGGCTCGGGGCTGTTGCCATTCAAGCCTTCACTCTTTGCGGCACTCGTCCCGCCTCCTGAAGGCATGATGGTACAGCCGGTGTTCCTCACCTACGGCGAACATACGCGTCGCCTTTCCTGGGTAGGCGAAGAGGGAATAGTCGAGAATTTTTGGCGGATCATGACCGATGTCATGCCCGTCACAGCGACACTCCATTTTCTGGAACCGTTCGATCCATCCCACTACCCCGATCGCAAGGCGATTTCGGCGGAAGTACGGCATCGCATCACGGAGGCAATGCAGGCTGGCGACCACTATAGGCGCGATGTATAGCGCCGCTCCATGAGCAACGAGTCGCCCAAGACCTTTCACGTCAAAAATTACGGCTGCCAGATGAACGTCTATGATGGCGAGCGGATGGCAGAGATGTTTGCCGCGCGCGGCATGGAGGCGTCGGACAAAGAGGATGCCGACCTTGTCATCCTCAATACCTGCCATATCCGCGAGAAAGCGGCCGAGAAGGTGTATTCCGAAATCGGCCGCCTGCGCCGCAAGGATGGCAGTTCGCCGGTGATTGCAGTGGCTGGCTGCGTTGCGCAGGCCGAAGGCCCGGAAATCAGCCGCCGCGCCAGTGAAGTCGATATTGTCGTCGGCCCGCAGGCGTATCACAAGCTGCCCGAGATGGTTGCTGCTGTCGCGAAGGGCGAGAGCACGGTTGACCTGGATTTGCCCGGCCTCGACAAGTTCGCCGTTCTGCCCAAGCGCCGCAAAACCGGGCCGACCGCTTTCCTGACGGTGCAGGAAGGCTGTGACAAATTCTGCACCTACTGCGTGGTTCCCTATACGCGCGGTGCCGAAATCAGCCGTCCCTTCGCCGAACTGGTCGATGAAGCCAAAGCGCTGGTCGATGCGGGGGCGAAGGAAATCACCCTGCTCGGACAGAATGTGAATGCTTGGGGTGATGGCGAACAGGATCTGGGAGCGCTAATCCGCGCGCTTGACCGGATCGATGGCTTGCACCGCATCCGTTACATGACCAGCCATCCCAATGACATGACCGCCGGACTGATTGCCGCACATGGCGATGTTGAAAAACTGATGCCTTATCTGCACCTTCCGGTGCAGGCGGGCAATGATCGCATCCTGAAAGCCATGAACCGCAGCCACAGCCGGGCTAGCTATCTGCGGATCATCGAAAAGGTTCGAGCGGTACGCCCCGATATAGCGTTGTCGGGCGATTTTATCGTTGGCTTCCCCGGCGAGACCGACGCCGAGTTTGAAGACACGCTGAGCATCGTGCGCGAGACGGTCTATTCCTACGCCTACTCGTTCAAATACAGCCCACGCCCCGGCACGCCTGCCGCAACGATGGACGGCCAGATTGCACCCGAAGTGGCGGACGAACGGCTACAGCGGCTGCAAGCGCTAATCAGTGAGCAACAGGCTGCATTCAACCAAGCGACGCTCGGCAAACGGACATCCGTATTGCTCGAAAAGCCGGGCAAACTGGATGGCCAGCTGATCGGCAAATCGCCTTGGCTACAATCTGTGCATATCTTGGCGCCGGGGCTTTCCATCGGCGATATAGTCGATGTAGACATAGTCGAAGCTGGACCACTGAGTCTCAAAGGAGAGTTATTGATGAAGGTCGCTGCCTGAATGGCGAAAAAAGCCCAAGCGCAAGCCGGCGATATGTCGCGGCTCGAAATCACCTTCGACCGCCCGCACCTCATCAACACTGTATTTGGCGAATTTGATCGCAATCTGGTTGCCATAGAGAACCGGCTGGGCGTCTATATTTCGGCGCGGGGGAACCGCGTGCAGATCGAGGGCGAAGCGGGAGCAATCGCCCGCGCCCGCGATGTCCTCAACGATATCTACAGCCGCGTAATGCGCAGTGAGGAGATTGACCCTGAAGCGGTACAGGCGATCATTTCGATGAGTGCTGAGCCAACTCTCGACGGAATATTGCGCAAGGATGAAGGCGGCGCGCCCGAGGTGATGATCCGCACCCGCAAGAAAACGTTGGTGCCGCGCTCGGCAACGCAGGTGCCCTATATGCAGGCGCTCGCCCGCGATGAAATAATCTTCGCGCTCGGCCCGGCAGGAACGGGAAAGACCTATCTGGCGGTTGCGCAGGCGGTTGCGATGTTGATCACCGGCGCGGTCGATCGGCTCATCCTGTCTCGCCCCGCGGTTGAAGCTGGCGAACGGCTGGGCTTCCTACCTGGTGACATGAAGGAAAAGGTCGATCCCTATCTGCGCCCGATTTACGACGCGCTGCATGACACTTTGCCGGTCGAGCAGGTCGAACGGCGCATCGCGAGCGGCGAAATCGAGATTGCCCCGTTGGCCTTTATGCGCGGTCGCACGCTGTCCGATGCCTTCATCATCCTCGACGAAGCGCAGAACACCACACCTGCACAGATGAAGATGTTCCTCACCCGCTTTGGCATGAACAGCCGGATGGTGATCTGCGGGGACCCGAACCAAGTCGATATTCCCGGTGGCGCGACCTATTCAGGGCTGAATGATGCGGTGCAGCGGCTTGAGGGCGTCGAAGGCATTACCACCATCCGCTTCAACAGCAGCGACGTCGTGCGCCATCCCTTGGTTGGCCGGATCGTTGATGCATATGAGGGGCCAAATGCTTGAGGTCGACATCGACCGGACGCGCGATTGGGATAGCCAGACCAACTGGGATCGAATAGCGGAGGATGCGGTAAAAGCAGCCTTTTCGGTCTCGTCTCATGGCGACCTGGCGGATGCGCCCTTCACCCTTTCGATCAGCATCCGGCTTTCGGATAATCAAGAAGTCCATGAACTCAATCGTAATTGGCGGAGCAAGGACAAGCCCACCAATGTCCTGAGTTTTCCGATGCTCGAAGCCGACGAACTAGACGCGCTGGCGAACACCGACGATGGCGAAGTGCTGCTGGGCGATATGATATTGGCCTATGGTGTCTGCGCATCCGAAGCAGAGGAAAAGGCCATCCCGCTGACGCGTCATGTCAGCCACCTGATCGTCCACGGCACGCTCCACATTCTAGGGCTTGACCATATCGACGAAGCAGAGGCTGAACATATGGAAGCGTTGGAGGTAAAAGCGCTTGCATCGCTGGGCATCGCCAATCCATATAGCGACCACTGAAAACAGCCGGAGGCAGCACAGCCAACCCCATGACGGAGGGCGAGAGTAGTAGCGGTTTACGACCCCGCAAGGACGAAACCGAGGAAGGACGAATATGGCAGCGGCTGAAGTCGCTTCTATTCGGACGCAATCATGAGCCGACGCTGCGCGAGCAGCTCGAAGAAAAAATTGCCGAACATGAGGAAGATGTAGAGGACGGCGACGCGCCCGAAGACGAGGGCGACCTGTCTGCGCCCGAGCGTCTGATGCTGCGCAATCTGCTTCATTTCTCGGAAAACCGCGTCGATGATGTCATGGTGCCGCGCAGCGACATTCTTGGCCTGCGCGAGGATGCCAGTTTTGATGAAGCCGTCGCCGCCTTTGCCGAGCACGGCCACAGCCGCATGCCGGTTTACAAGGACACGCTCGATAACATCACCGGCATGATCCATGTGAAGGATATCTTTGCCGTGCTGGCCGAAGGCAAGGAAAAGCCGGATAGTCTGGAGGCTTTCATCCGTCAGCCGCGCTATGTGCCGCAAAGCATGGGGGCAATCGAACTGCTCGACGAAATGCGGCGGACGCGGACTCACTTGGCGATCGTGATAGATGAATATTCAGGCACCGAAGGGCTCGTGACGATCGAAGATCTGGTCGAGGAAATTGTTGGCGAGATCGAGGACGAGCATGATGATGAGCCAGAGGCGCTGTTCACCGAAACCGCGCCGGGTATCTGGGAAGCTGATGCGCGTACCGAGCTTGACGATCTTGCCGAAGCGCTAGACGAAAAGCTGGCGGATGTGGACGAGGATGTAGACACCATCGGCGGCCTGGCCTTTGTGATTGCCGGACAAGTTCCGAACATCGGCGACATATTGGTCCACGACGAAAGTGACTGGAAGATCGAGATACTCGAAGGCGATGATCGCCGGGTAACCCGCGTGCGGCTTTATCGGCCGGAAGTGGTTGGAGCGGCAGCTGGTTAAACGGGTTTACTTCCCCCAAACCTCCGCCAGGCGATCATCCCTTCCGCAGCGGCTGCGGTAATAGCGATAGCGGATCGGGTTCTTTTTATAATAGTCCTGATGGTAATCTTCAGCGCGGTAAAAGGCGCTCCGCGCCACAATTTTGGTGGCCAGATCGCGTTCGAAGAAACCCACCAGATAGTCGCGCGAGGCCTGCGCAGCCTTCTTTTCGGCGACACTCTGTGGGAAGATGGCGGCACGATAGCTGTCGCCCTTGTCGCAAAACTGGCCTTCGGCATCGAACGGATCGACATTCTTCCAGAAGACCGAAATCAGTTCGGAATATTTCACCTTCGTCGGATCGTAGGTAACCAACACCGCTTCGTAATGACCTGTTTCACCGGCGCTCACCTGCTCATAGGTCGGGTTCCGCACCCGACCGCCAGTGTAACCGGATACGACATCAATCACGCCGTCGACCTTCTCGAAATCGGCCTCGGCGCACCAGAAACATCCCATGGCAAAGACGGCGGTTGCGGTTTCGAACTTTCCGCGCGCTTCGGAAGCGCTCGCCAACGCCAAGACCAGTATGACCGAAAACATGGCGACGGCAATTTGACTTAGCTTTTTTATCATAGTCTCTGGTTCGCCTCGATTGACCTTAAAGTTACGCTTCGCCCAGACTTTCGAGCAACTGGCGCGCACGCCAGCGCCAGTGAAGGGCAAGCGTCTCCATTTCCGCCAATTCGCGCAATGCGGCATTTGCGCCGTCCATGCGGTGCAGGCCACCTATCAACAACTGGAACGCGCGTTCGACGGTCCATCCATGCCGCGCGCGTTCCACTTGTTCGATGCTGTCATCGGGCTTGATATGACCGACTTCCAACACCCTGAAATAATAGCCGCTGCGGCCGGTTTGAACGACTGCAGCCATTATGCCTTTCATTCCAAAATGATGGTCTAATTTCCAGCAAGGCTGCCGACCTTGGCTGATCTCGACCAACGCCTCACCAATCCGGAAGCGGTCGCCGATATGGACGCGGTCTTCGGTCATCTCCAATGCCGAGATATTCTCTCCAAAACCGCCCAATCGGCCAAGATGCGGATGGGGTTCACGCCCGGCTTTGGCAAAGTCGGCTTCCCACATCGGATAATGCTCGCCCGGGTAGAAATGCACCGCCTTATCCTCACCACCATGCACAGTCGGGTCGCCGACGCGGTCACCCTCAAATCCGGTGAAGGTCAGATAGACCGGATGGTCGACCGAAAGGCGTGAGCCGATGGAGCTGTCTTCGCCATCGCCTCTGAACGAAACGGGTTTGCCCACCAGAAGGGCTTCGATAGCAGTTTTGATCATAACCCAGTTTAGCCGTGCCATGTTTGCTTGACCATTGGCAATCACGCCGCCGCTGTCTAATAGACTGCGGATGCAGACGGCGGACCTTCGCATTGCCCTGTTTAGCGGCAATTATAATTATGTGCGCGATGGCGCAAACCAGGCGCTCAACCGGCTGGTAGGCTATTTGTTGCGTCAGGGCGCGCAGGTGCGGGTCTATTCGCCCACCGTCGACGAGCCTGCCTTCTCGCCCACCGGCGATTTGGTCAGCGTGCCATCAATGGCGATCCCCAACCGCCCTGAATATCGGATTCCACTGGCGCTTTCCGGTGCAGTAAAGCGGGATCTGGAAGCCTTCGCGCCCAATGTCGTGCATATCTCCAGCCCGGACAGGGTGGCCCGCAAGGCGGTGAAATGGGCGCGTAAACGCAACCTGCCTGTGCTCGCCTCGGTGCACACGCGGTTCGAAACCTATTTCCGTTATTATAACATGTCGTTCCTCGAACCGTTGGTTGAAGCTTGGTTACGCACGCTTTACCGGAAATGCGATGCGCTGGTCGCGCCTTCGGAATCGATGGCGCAGGTGCTCCGCCAACAGCGGATGAATTACGACATCGATATCTGGTCGCGCGGTGTCGATCGCGAAATATTCAATCCCTCACGCCGCGATCTGCAATGGCGCAATGGATTGGGCATCACCGATGACATGCCGGTCATCGGTTTCCTTGGACGGTTGGTGATGGAAAAGGGCCTCGACGTCTTTTCAGACACAATCGACCAGCTCAACCGCCGCAATGTCCGACACAAGGTTCTCGTTATCGGCGAAGGGCCAGCGCGCGGCTGGTTTGAAAGCCGCCTACCCGATGCCGCATTTGTCGGCTTCCAGGGCGGATCCGATCTGGCGCGCGCCGTCGCCAGCATGGACATACTGTTCAATCCCAGCGTTACCGAAACCTTCGGCAATGTGACGTTGGAGGCAATGGCTTGCGGCCTTCCGGTTGTCGCTGCCAAAGCAACCGGCAGCCAAAGCCTTGTCGATGACAATCGTTCGGGTCGGCTGATTACACCGGGTGCAATCGCACAATTTGCCGAGGCATTACGCACCTATTGCGAAAATCCGACCTTGCGATCTGAGCATGGCAAGGCCGGTGAGCAACGCAGCCTGGAATATAGCTGGGATGCGATCAATCAGGCCGTGGCCGATACCTATGTGCGGCTGGTTCGGCAGCGTCGTACGGAGCTGGCCAAGGCGTGAGCGACCTGTTTGGTGCCCCACCCCAAGCCCGTTCCGAAACTATTTCGGCAAACTCCCCGCTAGCTGATCGCATACGCCCGCAATCGCTGGCCGACGTTGTGGGGCAGGAGCATTTGACCGGCCCCGATGGCGCGATCGGGCGGATGGTTTCCGCCGGGCGACTGTCGTCGATGATCCTGTGGGGGCCGCCGGGGACAGGAAAAACGAGCATCGCGCGCCTGCTCGCCGACGCGGTTGGCATGCATTATATGGCGGTTTCGGCGGTTTTTTCGGGCGTCGCCGATCTGAAAAAGGCCTTTGCCGAGGCCGAACAGGTGGCTCGAACCGGCAAAGCCACATTGCTGTTCGTCGACGAAATCCACCGTTTCAATCGCGCGCAGCAGGACGGATTTCTGCCATTTGTCGAGCGTGGTATCGTGACACTGGTGGGTGCGACGACTGAAAATCCCAGCTTTGAACTAAACGCCGCCTTGCTCAGCCGGGCACAGGTTCTGGTGCTAAAGCGGCTCGATGATGCGGCGTTGGGCAAGCTTCTCGATCGCGCAGAAACCGTCGAAGGCAAGCCCCTGCCCCTCACCGACGACGCGCGCTTAGCTCTAATTGTCAGTGCGGACGGCGACGGGCGATTCCTGCTCAACCAGGCCGAAACATTGTTCGCCATCGCGCCTCCAGACACCCCGCTCGACCCACAGGCCATGGCAGCCCTCCTCCATCGCCGGATGCCGGTTTATGACAAGGACCGCGAGGGGCATTACAACCTGATCTCTGCCCTGCACAAATCAATGCGCGGTTCGGACCCGCAGGCCGCGCTCTATTGGCTGGCACGGATGTTGGTGGCGGGTGAAGAGCCGCTCTATGTGCTCCGTCGCATCACCCGTTTTGCAGTTGAGGATGTTGGCCTCGCCGATCCGCGGGCGCTCGAACAATGCATCGCGGCGAAGGATGCCTATGAATTTCTGGGATCTCCGGAAGGCGAACTCGCGATCGTGCAAGCCTGCCTCTATTGCGCCACCGCGCCCAAATCCAATGCGGCCTACAAGGCGCAGAAAGCGGCATGGAAGCTGGCAAAAGAAACCGGATCGTTGATGCCGCCAGCCAATATCCTGAACGCGCCGACCAAGCTGATGAAGGATATCGGCTATGGCCAAGGCTATGCCTATGATCATGATGCCGATGAAGGCTTTTCGGGTGCCAATTATTGGCCCGAGGAAATGCAGCCAGCGGAACTTTACCGCCCCGTCCAGCGCGGACTGGAGGCGAAAATAGCCGAGCGCCTTGCCTATTGGAATGGGTTGCGCAGGGAGAGGAACAGCAAATGAGGTATCGCGCCGCCGTCTGCACGGCACTGACCGGACCCGACAGCATCCGGATTGAGGAGCGTGAACGCGCTCCGCTGCAGCCCGGCGAGGTTCGCATTGCCATCAAGGCGGCGGGACTCAATTTTCCTGACCTGCTGATGACCTATGGCAAATACCAGTTCCGCCCCGATCCGCCCTTCGTTCCCGGTATGGAATTTTCGGGCGAAGTTATCGAGGTCGGCTCTGGTGTGACCAATTGGCAGCCGGGAGAAGCCGTTATGGGTGGCGGCAAAGGCGATTGTATTGCGGAAGAAGCCGTCGTCCCTGCCGCAGCTTTGGTAACCAAGCCCAATGCATTAAGATGGGAAGAGGCAGCGTGCTGGCGGGCTGGCGGTGTTACTGCATGGCACGCGTTGCACGACAAGGCTGCACTCAAAGCGGGTGAGACATTGCTCGTGCTGGGTGCCGCCGGCGGGGTCGGCATGGCGGCCGTTTCGCTCGGCAAACATATGGGGGCGACTGTGATCGGCACGGGTTCCAGCCCGGAAAAGCGGTCCGCGATTCTTGCGGCTGGCGCAGACCATGCGCTCGATCCGGCCGATCCAGACTTGGCAACCAAGGTCAAGGAACTGACCGGCGGCAAAGGCTGCGATGTCGTTTTCGATCCGGTAGGTGGCGATTTGTCGATAACCGCTACCCGCGCTATCGGTTGGGGCGGACGTTTTCTGATCGTCGGCTTTGCCAGCGGTAATACGCCCAGCTTTCCTGCCAACCATGCCCTGATCAAAGGCTATAGCCTTATCGGCCTGCGCGCGGGCGAAGCCAGCCGCCGCGATCCGGACCTTGCGGCGCGAACGTCAATCGAACTGAAGAAATTGGCGGAAGCAGGCGTCATGCGTCCGCACATATCCCACCGCCTGCCGCTCGATCAGACCCGCGATGCATTGCTGGTACTCGAACGGCGCGAGGCCATAGGGCGCGTTGTTGTAACAGTGGGCGATTGAGCCCGGCGGGGTCGCTTTGCCAGGCCCAATCGCAATGCGACATGCTTCGCGCCAACGCGCGGAACATGCATTCTGAAATTTACTGGTTGGTGCGAACCTGCCCCTTGCGATTGCTACGTGTTCCTTGGCCTTCGCCGGCTTTGCGCGTTGTCAGCACAGCGCGCGAACGGTTGCTTTGCTGCTGGGCACCCGGACGCCCAACGACATCGGCGCGACCATCTCCATTCACATCACCCGCAGCAACACGGGGTTTGGAACGGGGTGAAGGCGGTGGGGTGTCCGGCTTGATATCAGAGGCTTTTTGAACGGCGGGAAGCAACAGTCCTTTTTGCGGTTCATCAGGCTTTGGGGCGATTTCTTTCGGTTTTTCTGCGCCCTTTTCACTTTTGGGTCGCTTCTTTTCAGCTTCCCCTTTGACGCCATCCAGTTCCAGCAATGCGCCTCCCTGGCCGTGAGCCACACCCACCATGCCAAATGCCAGGGCTGCGGCAATCAACCAATCCTTTTTCATTCTCACTCTCCTTGGGTCGCATCCCAATTTCGGGAATGTCTCAAAAATAGAGTATTGCTCTAGAGTGTCAATCCATTTTTTCCTTGCTTGTTTTTGCCTAGCGTTTGATAAGGGGATCCTAATGAATGCAGCCCAGCCAAAGACCCGCGACCGCATCCTCGCCTCCGCACGCGAACTGTTTTTTTCCAAGGGGTTGGATGAGACCTCGATAGCCGAGATCTGCAAGCATTCGGGCGTGTCGAACGGCAGCCTGTTCCATCATTTCCCGACCAAGGAAGCCATCGCGCTCGAAATCTTCGTCGGCATACGCCGACATTATTGGGAACATGTGATCGCTGCGATGGAGGCCGAGTCGACGGTTCCAGCCGCTGCAGAGGCATCGGTGCGGGCTGCCTTCGATTTCCAGAAGAAGTTCTCCGACGAATATACCTTCATGCTCGATACGGCGGCCGCACCCTGGGGTCTCAAGCACACGACCGCATTAAAAGATTTGAACGCCGCTTTCGTTGAACGGGCCATGGGTTGGGCTGCACCTTATTTTATGAAAGGCGAACTCCCTGCCCTTTCGATCCATACTTTCGGAGCGCTGATATTCGGCCTGCCGCAATGGATCGCACGCGAACAGCGCGCCGGGCTTTCCGTGCCCGACATCGAAGTCGTGACAACAGAATTGGCGGCGCTGATGCGCAAGCTGTTTACCGTAGAACCAAAATAAACGAGTCAAATCATTGCTTTGACTCGCAAAAATGCTGCGCAGCATAAGTTGCAGCAAAAATTTGCCAGAGTCTTGATTCCATGGTAGATTCTATTCGCTTCTAGGCCCTTTGAGGTCGTTATATGGGGGGAGCGAAAATGGATAGTTTCCAAATAGCGGGTTACGCTTTCGACAAGGTTCTTTTCATGGAATGGGCGGAGAAGATATTCTTCGCCCTTATCATTTTGGGCATCACCTGGGCGCTGGCAAAGGCGGCCAAATGGACCTTCGCAAAGATGGTCGACCAGATACCCTTCCTGCAACGCGGGACATCAAGCGGTGAGAGTGTCGGTATGGCACTCGGCAAGATCGTATCGCTGCTGGTTTGGTTGCTTGGCTTGCTTGCCGTGCTCCAACAGCTTGGCTTTGATAGCGTGATTACACCGGTGCAGGGATTGCTTGGCAACTTCATCGGCTATCTCGACAATGTGGTCTTTGCAGCCGCGATCTTCTTCATCGGCTCGATGATAGCGGGAATTGCCCGTGACCTCGTCGAAACTGCTCTGGGCGCCGTCGACTTTGACAAATGGGCCAATAAGGGTGGGGTAGAGGCAATCACTGGCAATAATGCGATCACAAAAACAATCAGCACGATTGTCTATGTCTTGGTCATCATTCCGGTTGCCATCGCAGCACTCCAGATGCTCGAAATCTCGGCGATTACCGAGCCGGCGATGAATTTGCTCAACATGGTATTCAAAGCCATCCCGTTGATCATCGGTGCCTGTCTGTTACTCGGCATTGGCTTCGTCATTTCGCGCTGGGTCGCTTCGCTGATCCGCGACCTGCTGCCCAGCCTGGGTGCAGACCGCGCAATCAACGAACTCGGCATCCTGCCCGAAGGCCGCACGGCATCGGGCGTGATTGCCGCGATCGTTACAATCGCGATCATGATCTTCTTTGCTATCGCGGCGACCAATATGCTGGGTTTCCCGCAATTGACGAACATCCTTGAAACGGTGCTGGCACAGGCTGGCAATGTCGTGTTTGGCGCAGTGCTGATTGCTCTGGGTGTGTTGATCGCGAACATCCTGCGCAACCTGATCGCGGATGCGACAGGGCCTGGCATTGCCTCCAACGTCACCTATTGGATCACCACCGGCCTGTTCGTCTTCATCGGGCTGAAGCAGATGCAGATTGGCGGGATGATTGTCGATTATGCTTTTGGCGCGCTCGCCATCGGGGCCGCGGTTGCCTTTGCCCTCGCCTTTGGCCTTGGCGGACGTGACGCGGCCGCACGGATGCTATCGGACCTGCGGGCTCCTGCGGCACCGGTGGTCAAAAAGCCGGTCGCCTCGCTCGCACCGAAAACGGTCAAACGCGATCCGGCCCGCAAGGCGCCGGCCAAGAAATAAGCTGCCTTTATCGAAGCAGCAATTGGGGCGGGGGAAACTCCGCCCCCTTTTACATGGGGCCCCTTTTAATTGGGCCCCCTTTTATTTGGGCGACAGCGGGAGCATAGCACCAAACATGCGCCGCTTCTCCCGCTTTGCCTGCATCGACTGGTCCGGCGCAGTCGGTGAATATCCGCCGGGATTGGCGCTAGCCTCCATCGGTCCCGAAGGCGCACCCGAAATGATTGGACCTGAAAAACGCTGGTCGCGGAAAGCCGTTCTCGACTGGTTGCTCGAACTGGCCGACGCGGATGAAGATATCTTGGTCGGCCTCGACCTGTCGCTGGGCTTTCCCTTTAATGACCAGGGGAGCTTTTTCCCCGAATGGTCGGATAGCCCCGCCGATGCCCGCGCGCTTTGGGCGCTTGTCGATAACCTCTGCGCCAACGACCGGCATTTGGCCGCGAACAGCTTCCTCACGCACCCCGAAGCCCGTCGTCATTTCCGCCATGCCAAAGGCGATGTGGGCGACCAGTTCGAAGGTGGCATTGGACGGCTACGCGAAGTTGAACGCCATCAGCGCGCGACCAAACAGGCCAATAGCTGGAGTTGTTTCAACCTCGTCGGCGCAGGCCAGGTCGGCAAAAGCTCTTTGACAGGAATGCGGATGATGCACCGGCTGGGCGGACGCATTCCCGTTTGGCCGTTCGATCCGCTTCCCGAAAGCGGCCCCGTCATCATCGAAATCTATACCACCATGGCCGCCCGCGCTGCAGGCTTGCCTGCGAACACCAGCAAGATCCGCGATGCGGCGACGCTAGCCCGTTCGCTCGCAAAATTCGATGCCGAGCCCCCTTCCCTGCTCCATCGGCTCGACGACCACGCTACAGACGCGCTGCTGACCGCCGCTTGGATGCGGAAAGCGAGCCCAGACGCCGCGCTGTGGCGCCCCGAATTGCTTACAGAGGAAATTGCGCAAACTGAGGGCTGGACCTTTGGGGTCATCTGACGCTAAAGGGCCCCCATTGGCGCGCCGGCTTAGCTCAGTTGGTAGAGCACCTGATTTGTAATCAGGGGGCCACGGGTTCGAATCCTGTAGCCGGCACCATTTTCTAATCCCCCTCCATCCGCACCATAGATGTCACATCCGTGGCGATTTTTAGTTTGTCGGCATCCGCCGACGGGCGGGTTCGAATCCTGTAGCCGGCACCACAAACCTTCCCTCTTCGATAGATAATTTTGCCCTATGGGGGCTTCACGAATCCCTTCCGCTCGGCCAAGGCTTAACTGACCGCTTAAATTGCAGGCAGGAGAGAAGCGATGGGAATGCTGGAAGGCAAGGTTGTGGCGGGGGGCGGGGCGGGGGGCGGGGGGGGGGCGGGAGATGGCCTGCTGGGTGCGCAACAAGGGGCCTCGGCGGGCGTCAAAGATCTCCCGGGGGGGGGGGGGGAGGG
>NZ_CALMSV010000054.1 GCF_937872355.1 uncultured Sphingorhabdus sp.
ATTTCAAAGGGCTTGCAGGCGCGCTTGGCCGCGCCGGTCTCAACCGCCCGACCTTGGTGATCGACCGCAAAAGACTTGCCGCCAATGTGGCCGCTATCCGGCAAAGCGTCGACAAGGCTGGCCTGCCGCTGCGGGTCGTTGCCAAATCACTCCCCTCTCCCAAGCTGCTCGACTTTGTCCTCGCTGGCATGGGCAGCGACCGGTTGATGGTGTTCAGCGCCGAAATGCTGAAGCAATTCCTGCCGCACCGCGCCGACGCCAATTCCGTGAGGGGTACGCCCCTCCCCGCCAGCGAATATGCGCGCGTAATCGATAGCGCGGGCAGCGCTGCCATCGCCAATGTACAGTGGCTGATCGATACGCCGCTGCGGCTCTCCGAATATGTCGAGGTGGCAAAGGCGCGCGGGGTGCAGTTGAATGCCAGCCTTGAGATCGATGTCGGCCTCCACCGCGGGGGCTTTGCCGATCCGGCTATGCTTTCCGACACGGTCGCGGCCGCCAAAAAGGCCGGCGTAAAGCTGTCAGGCCTGATGGGCTATGACCCGCACGTTCCCAAAATGCCCAGCCCGGACACAACCTATGCGGCGACGCAGGTAGCCTATAAAAACGCGATCGGGATATTGAAGGCCGCGGACGTCGATGTGGGCGCTATGACGCTGAACGGTGCAGGCAGCCCGACCTTCCGCCGCCACTGCAAAGGGACCGTCGCCAACGAGGTCTCGGTCGGCTCTGCTTTCGTCAAACCCGGCGATTTTGACTATGACGATCTGGCCGACTTGACCCCGGCAGCGTTCATCACGACACCGGTGCTCAAGGCGAGCAGCGACCAGCAATTGCCGGGGCTTGAGCCTTTATCGGGCGCGCTGCACTGGTGGGACCGGAATACCGAGCGCGGTTTCTACATCCATGGCGGCCATTGGCTGGCAAAACCAATGTCGCCCGATGGCCTGCAATATTCCAGCCTGTTCGGCCGCTCCTCCAATCAGGAATTACTCACCGGATCGCGTAAGATCGACCTGAAACCCGGCGACACCGTCTTCATGCGACCGGACCAGAGCGAAGCCCTGTTCCTGCAATTCGGGGATATTGCGGTGTTCGATGGTGGTGAAATTGCCGAATATTGGCCAACATTACCGGTGAGTGCCTAACCCTCAACCAGTTTGAGCAGTTTCCTCTCCACCGGCGCCAGAACAGGCACCAGTTCGTGGCCGCGCTTCAGCACAGCCCCGCCTTCACCAATCAGCGCCCACATGCCTTGCTTGTTGCGCAGCGAGGGGTCTTTGACGATGCGGTATTCGGGGCGTTCGGCTGTGCGCCGGAAAGCCGAGAAAATGGCTACATCGCGGCCAAGATCAATGGCGTAGTCGCGCCAGTTTCCCGCCGCAACCATGCGACCGTACAAATCCAATATGCGGGTTAGTTCGTCACGCTCAAAGCCGACCTGCGCCGGATGGCGCGCTGAAACCGGAAAGGGCGTGATGATCGCGCTCAAGCCGGTTTGCTACCTCCACGCTTGCGTGCCGAACTTTTGGCCGCCGCAAGGGCATCGCGCTCTTCGAGCAGCACGGCGAGGCGCTTCTGCATCGTTTCCATTTCGCATTGCAGCAGTTCCAGCTTTTGCGTCGCTGGATCGAATCGTTCGCTGCACGGCGTGCCATAAGGCACAAAATTCTGAGTTTCGGGCTTCACCTCGACCAAAGTCGGCTTGGCCGGAATGCCCACCATCGTCGCACCTTCGGGCACATCCTTGGTGACCACGGCATTGGCACCGATGCGGCTGTTCGCGCCGACGGTCAGCGGCCCCAATATGGCCGCGCCTAGACTGATGATCACATTGTCACCAATAGTCGGATGGCGCTTTCCGCCCTGCCCGCTGGTGGGGTTAGTGCCACCCAGCGTCGCGCCCTGATAGATCGTCACATTGTCACCGATCTCGGCAGTCTCGCCTATCACTACAAAGCCATGGTCGATGAAGAAATTGCGTCCAATGGTTGCGCCCGGGTGGATGTCGATCGCCGTCAGGAAACGCGAGATAGGGTTCACCAGCCGCGCGAGAAAATACATCTCGCCTTTGAACAGCCAGTGCGCAACGCGGTGCAGGCCGAGCGCCCAAACGCCCGGGTAGAGCAAAATCTCCCAGCGCGTGCGCGGCGCCGGATCGCGTGCCTTGATCGAGTCGAGATACTCGACAAAATTTCCAAGCATGGCCTTTTACCTCCCGCAACCCGCAGTGCGAACTTGCCGTCCGCATTGGCCATTCGTTTGTTACGCCTGTAAAGTTAAGCGCTGATGCAAATAATTCCAGACCTGTTGACCTTGGTCAAAGGAAAAACATGGATTTTATCGGATATAGCGATTAATTAAGCCTGATTAATCGATTGGACCGCTTTATGTCGACCTATCTGCCCACGCTGAAACAGCTGCAATATCTGGTCGCGCTCGAAGAGCATGGCCATTTCGGCAAGGCAGCCGATGCCTGTTATGTCACGCAATCAACGCTTTCCGCAGGTATCCGCGAACTTGAGTCGCTGCTCGGGCTGGTGCTGGTCGAACGCACCCGCCGCGTTGTGCGCTTCACGCCGCTGGGCAAGAAAATGGTGGCCAAGGCACACCGCATTTTGCGCGAGGCCGAGGAACTGGCCGATATGGCGCGCGCTGCCGGAAAGCCGCTGGCCGACGAATTGCGGATGAGCGTAATACCGACCATCGCCCCTTTCCTGCTGCCACGCCTGTTGCCCGCGCTGCGCAAGAAATATCCCGACCTCAAACTTTATCTGCGCGAAGAAACCAGTGCAGCCGCTTGCGAAGCGCTGCATCGCGGGCAGGTCGATTGCGTGCTGCTCGCGCTGCCTTATGGTTGCGGCGATACCGAACATGCCAAGCTGTTCGACGACCGGCTGTTCGTAGCCTTCCCCAAGGGAGAGCCCGACAATCCGCCCAGCACCATCGTTCCTGAAATGATCGATGAATCGCGCCTGCTGTTGCTCGTCGATGGGCATTGCCTGAAGGATCATGCCCTCGCTGCATGCAACCGCCCCGAACTGCGCGCGTCGGCAACGATGCTCGGCACTTCACTGCACACGCTGATCCAGATGGTCGACAACGGCCTGGGCCAGACATTGGTTCCCGAAATTGCGGTGAAGAACGGGCTGCTCAACGGTACCGAAGTATTGGCCCGCCCGCTCGATGCCCCTCATGCCAGCCGTGAAATTGCGCTCGTATGGCGCACCAACAGCCCGCGCCAGCCGGAATTCGAACTGTTGGCGGAAACGATGCGCGAATTGGTCAACAACGCCTAGTCTCCGGTTGGGCCCAGATAGCCAGCCCCATAGACCGCTTGGCGGATATCGTGGTGCAATGTGCCGTCAAATGGCATCACCTGCCCGAAATAGACTGCCGCCATATTGTTCGCCGGGTCGACCCAGAACAACGTCGTCGCCGCGCCGTCCCAGAAAAATTCCCCGGTCGCGCCACGATTTTCCTCGGGCGTTTGAGGAGCCGATTTGCGCACGGCGAAATTGAAACCGAAGCCAACCGCCCCCTTACCGGGCAGCCATTGACGGTCTGTCACCCGGGGATCAAGATGATCGCTGGCCATCAGCTCGACCGTCGATGGTTTCAGGATACGCACCCCATCGAGTTGCCCCTTGCCCAACAGCATCCGTGCAAAGCGCATATAATCGTCGAGTGTGGAGGCGAGGCCATAAGCGCCTGGGGTGAGCTTGTTGTCCTCAAAGTTGAGCATGCGAGCTTGCGCGTCGCTCGCGCGCTCCAATTTGCCATCCTTGCGCAGATACATCGCCGCGAAGCGTGCAAAATTGGCCTCGGGCTGGCGCCATGCCGTGTCGCGCATCTTGAGCGGATTGAGGATATGCTGCTTCACATATTCGGCATAAGGCTGGCCTGAGAGCTTCTCGACGAGCAACGCCTGCACGTCCACTGAAATGCCATAAACCCAGCGCTCGCCCGGATCATGAAGCAAGGGCACGCGCGCCAATCGGCGGCCTAGCTCGGACAGGTCGTGATCAAGCGCCGACGGTTTGGCGAGGCTGAAGGCTTCATGCGCAGGCGTTTCCTTGCCCTCACCCGCAAATCCCGCGCTATGCCGCATCAGGTCACGAATGCTGATCGGGCGGCTTGCCGGGCGATATTGCGCAACGCCATTGGCGTCCTTGCCGGCATAGACCTGCATATTGGCAAATTCGGGCAAATATCGCGCCACCGGATCGTCGAGGCCGAACTTCCCCTGCTCCCATAATTGCATCAGCGCGACGCCGGTAACCGGTTTGGTCATGGAGAATATCTGCACGATCGTGTCGCGCTGCATCGGCTTGCCATTATCGCGGTCGGCATGGCCCGAAGTGCCGAAATAGACCTCCCGCCCATCCTTCCACACCAGCGCCGAAACGCCCGCTGCGCGCCCATCGCTGACCATGCCTGCCAAAGCCGCGTCGATGCGCGCCTTGCTGATTGCAAAGCTTGCCCCCGCCTCTTTGGTCGCGTCTGCCTGAACCGATACCGGGGCAGTTGCAGCCAATGCAATCGCACTGCACAGGATGACATTTCTCAAACGATTCATTCCCCACCCCGTTTTATTAATATTGCTCACCCGCCCCAACCCTGGCCGCGTTCGACATCGCTCGTTTTCTGTTCCACCCATAGCGCAGCATCGCCCCGATGTTCGCGCTTCCAGAACGGGGCATCGGTTTTCAGCCGGTCGATCAGGAAGGTGCAGGCCTCCAGTGCGGCAGCGCGGTGTGGCGAGGCGGTGACGACCAGCACTATGGGCTCGCCGACCTCCATCCGGCCGACGCGGTGGACGATGGTGCAACCGGTCAAGCCCCAGCGTTCCTGTGCTACTGCGCAAATGTCGTTGAGGCTCGCCTCGGTCATGCCGGGATAATGTTCGAGCTCGATCGCGGTCACACCATCATCGCCGCGAACAATGCCGGTAAAGGTTGCGATGGCCCCGACACCCGCTGCCTCAAGTTCGCCGATTTCCGCAGCGATATCGAATGCTTCGTGCTGAACCGAAACGCGGATCATCCGCCCGTGACCGGCGGAAAAATGGCAAATTCGGTTGCGCCTTTTATCGGTACGTCAGATTTCACCAAGCGCTGGTCGAGCGCGAAGCGGAGCTTCGATCTGTCCGCAAAGGCCTCCGCATAGCGCGGCGATTGCGCGGTCAGCCAGTCGATTGCATCGCCAACCGTCAGTACGTTTGCGGGAAATTCCATCTCTTCCCCCTCGCAGCCCAGCGCCTCACGAACGCGTGCGAAATAGACCAGCTTCATGGTCAATCCATATGCTTGATGCCGACGCGCAGATAATCCCAGCCGGTGATGATCGTCAGCACCGCCGCGACCCACAAAAGGCTGAGCGCGGCGGTTTTTAACAAGGCCCATTCGGGCAAGGCACCCGCAAGGATCAGCCCGCCAAAGGCGACCAGTTGCGCCGTGGTTTTCCATTTCGCCAGTTGCGAAACCGGCACCGACACCTGCAGCCCGGCAAGGAATTCGCGCAGGCCCGACACGGTGATCTCGCGCAGCAGGATCACCAGCGCGGCAATCACATGCCAGCCATCGACATCGCGGGTGAAAACCAGCAGCAGGATGACCGCGCCGACCATGATCTTGTCGGCAATCGGATCAAGAAACACGCCCAGCTTCGAAACTGTCCCCTGCGCGCGCGCCAAATAGCCGTCGAAATAATCAGTAATCCCCATCAGGCAGTAGAGCGCGAAGGCCAGCCAATAATCGATCGGCAAAGGCTGGGTCAGGCCCGGTCGCGTGCCCGGCCACAGCAGGAACACCAATATTGGCACCGCCAGGATGCGCGAGAGCGTAAGGATATTGGGCAAGCTCAGCATGTGATCAATTCCTAACGCCAAATGTGCGGAAAAACATCCGCTATTTTCCGGTCGCAGGAACAGCCGGATAGCTTTGCCACAATGCACCCAAAGCATCCTTCAGCGGATCGAGCCATTGTTCATAGGGCTTCCATTGTTCAACACCATCGCGATTGATCGGGCGGCGCACCTGTTCGCTCGATGCAGTGCGCACCGCGCGCTTGTTCTGGTGGAAGTTGAGGCAGGCCTCTTCGAACGGCACGCCCAGATAATCGAGCATTGCGCGCACCTGCGCCTCGGGCTGTTCGATCACCTGTTCGTGGATCACGCGGTGGACACGGCCCGGCAGCACTTTATCGAAATGCGCCATCAACCGCACATAATCGGCATAATAACGCCCCATGTCAGACAGGCTGTAGCTGAACGCCTGACCCTTGGCGAAATGCTGGCGGAAGTTGGAGAAACAGCAATCGAGCGGATGCCGCCGTGCGTCGATGATCTTGGCATTGGGCAGGATCAAGTGGATCAGCCCGATATAGACCCAATTATTGGGCAGCTTGTCGATGTAAAAGGGTTTGTCGGTCTTGCGCTGCACAGCAGTACGCTGAAGGAATTCCGCACCCAGTTCGGCGAGCCGTTCTGCCGGCATATCCTTGACGGCATCGACCCAGCCGCTCGGTGTCGCCTTGCCTTCGCGCAGCGCGATGGCAGGCAAGTCGGGCAATTCCATCGTGCCTTCGATCTGCGAATGGCTGGCCAATATCTGTTCGAGCAGGGTTGATCCCGCGCGCGGCATGCCGAGGATGAATATCGGATCGGGCGTCGCATCACCCTGCCCATCACGGGCAGCGACAAATTCGGTGGTGAAGGTGGCGATGATCTTGTCGACATGGTTTGTCACGACATCGGGATCATAATCGAGCTGGCCGTGCCGTATGGCATTGGCCCGGTCATAATGGCCGAATGATGTTTCGGCCTCTCGCCGGTCATCAAACGCCTTGCCGAGCGCGAAATGCAGGTGAAGCCTGTCGTCGTCCGACAGCCCCGTCGTTTCAAGCGCGGCCTCCATCGCAGCGATATCAGCCTCGTCGAAACGCACCGTCTTCAGGTTGGCAAGGCTCCACCAAACTTCGCCCAAGGTCGGCTCGACCGCCAACGCACGGCGATAGGCGGCGATGCCCTCTTCCTGCTGCCCCACGGTTTTGAGGACATGGCCATAGCTCATCCAGAGCTTGGCATGTTCGGGAAAGCGCTGGGTCAACGCGCCATAGAGCGCCAACGCTTCATCATATTCCCCAATCCGGCCCAACGCCGCCGCCATCAGGCTTTGCCCGCTGGCATCATCGGCATCGATTTGCAGCACCGTATCGAGCAGCTGGACTGCCTCTTCGAAACGGTTTTGGCGGTACAGGATTCCTGCAAGATTGGATTTAGCTGCGGTGAAATCGGGTGCCAGCTCCAACGCCCGTCGAAGCAAAGCTTCACTGTCCTTGAACCGGCCGAGCCGCGCCGCGAGCTGCGCCATCAGGCGGATTGCCGCGACGTCGAACGGATCCTTGTGCAAATGAGCCCGCAAAATCGGTTCGGCATCGGGCAACCGGTCTTCGTTGATCGCCAGCGCCGCCTCTATCAGTTGCGGATTGCGCATTCCGCGCGCGACATAATGGCTGGCAAGATCAGGGGCGTTTTGCGTCATATCGATGCGCTTATCGCACTCGCCGGATTCAGCCAAGCGCGCTCTCGGCGATGTGCAGCCGAAGTGCATCATTGCCTGCGCTGTCGAACAGGCTTTCCTCCGTCCCAGTCATCCACACCTGGCTGCCAGTATCGTAGAGGCGCACGAACAGCGCTTCACGACGGCCCGGGTCAAGGTGGGCTGCTACTTCATCGAGCAACAATATCGGTGGCGTGCCGCGCAGTTCCGCGACGAGCGCCGCATGCGCAAGGATCAGCGAGAGCAAAAGCGCCTTTTGCTCACCGGTCGAGCAGCTTGCCGCTGGCTGGCCGTGGCCATCATGCCGGACGAGCAAATCATTGCGGTGCGGCCCTGTCAGCGTGCGTCCTGCGGCACGATCACGCCCGCGACTGGATTTCCATGTCGCAGCCAGCATTTCAGTGTCGGGAACCGCTACATCCTCAAGCCCCAGAACAGGCTTTGCAAAAGGCGATGGTGGCATGGCGGCAAGCCGCTCCGAAAGCTGCGCCACCGTGCGCGCCCGACTTTCAATGATCGCCGCGGCATATTGTGCCATGCTGGCTTCGACCGCGTCGAACCAGGCGGCATCACCCTGCCCTTCGGACAGCATCCGGTTGCGCTGGCGCAGGGCATTTTCATAGCGGCTGCTGTTGAGCGCATGCGAAGGTTCAAGCGCCAGTACCAGCCGATCAAGGAAACGGCGCCTTGCGCCAGCGCCATCCATGAACAGCCGGTCCATTGCGGGCGTCAGCCACAATATCGACAACCATTCCGCCAGATCGTTGATGGCAGAGTTTGCACCATTGATATGCACTATGCGTCGACCCGGCGCATCCGCCGAAACAGCTGTGCCCAGCGCAGTCCCGTTTAGGGTTGCAGCGACGGCAAACCCCCCGGCCCCGTCTTGCCGCGACATTTCGTGCAGATTGCTCCGGCGCAAACCCCGCCCCGGCACCAGCAGCGATACGGCCTCCAATATATTGGTCTTACCGGCGCCATTCGCTCCATGCAGGATGATGAAGCGCCCGTGCGGACGCACGCTGAGCGCGGCGTGATTTCGAAAATCTGTAAGGTCGAGCCGATCGAGCGCCATTTGCGTGCCCTATCCGAGATGCTGGCCGCGTCAACGCCGATTTGGGGATGCGGGTGCGCATTGGCGCGAATTCCAGCATGGTCATCGCAAAATGTTGGTGTATTTTCCCAATATTCAGGTTCGTAAAATCGTGTTTTTCACGTCGGAAAATATTATATAGTTGTTTTTATTATATATTCTAAAACTGGCACGCATCCTGCAATTACCTTGGCATCCCCGGGATGACCCGGAACATGAACAAGGAAGGACTTTTAAAATGACCATTTCGACCCGTAACCAGTTCGCTTCGGTATTCGCAGCTATCGCATGTGCATTCTTGACCATCGGCGTCAGCGTTGCCCCCGCCGTCGCTCCTGTAGCTCCCTATCTCGCGTAACAGCGTCACACCTGAAAGGAATTTGAAATGAACGCTTCGTCTCGCAACCAGCTCTTTTCGATCGCAGCCGCTCTGCTGTGCGCCTTCGTCACGGTCGGGATGAGCATCGCCCCCGCACTTCAGGGTGGTATCGTCTGATGAACCCGAAATTCGATCTGCCCCCAGTCATCAAACCCGTTACTTCGAAGGAAAGCAAAATGACCAAATTAGTGCTCGATCGCGCCAACAAGAAAATCTGGGGCGTCTGCGCAGGCCTCGCCAACTGGACCGGCGTCGACGCCACGGTAATCCGCGTTGTTTTCGTACTCGCCACGCTGTTCGGCTTCGGCTCTGCGTTGCTGATTTACGTCGCCTTGGGGTTGATCCTCGATTGACCCCAATCGATCCGGCAACGTCTATTTTCTATCCAGTCGCTAAATCATCGAATATTAACGCCGTTATTCAGCTTGGACTTAAACTTTGAACGTGATAATCCATGTTACATACAAGCAATCGCTTGCAGGAAAGGCATTCTATGCCCGAAGGCCCGAGCAAACGGGATGAAACTGTAAACAGCGGCGATGAACATCGCAAATATTCACGCGGCGAAGTATATATAACCATCGATGTACGCGAACATGGCGGAGGCCGTCACAGGGCACTGATTTTGGATCTGTCCCAGTCGGGCTGTCGTATTTCATCGGTGACCTATATGGGCGAAGGTAAGAATGTCCATATCACCCTGCCGGGTTTCGCTCCATTGGAAGCGGTTATCGTCTGGAAAAAGCAGGATGAATATGGCTGTTCGTTTCTGCAGCGGCTGCATCCGGCGATCTACGATCATATCCGCGCCAAATACCCATTTCTCGGTCATTTGTGAGGGCTTTGCGATTTCCGGCTAGCCGGACCCAACCCAAAAAACGCCGCTTAGGCAGAAGCTTGATCGCCTTACTGCTGCTCGGCTTCATGTTTGCTGCAGCGTGGCTCTATGAGCCTCGGGAATCGATTTCCGCCAGTGGTAAAAAAGTGGTCGCAGCGGATGGAGACAGCTTCACCATCGGCACCAATAAATTGCGACTCTATGGCATAGATGCGCCCGAATATCGCCAGACCTGCCGGGATGCAGAGGGCGTTGAATGGCAGTGCGGGAAAGCCGCACGTGCCGCTCTCGAAAAACGCCTGCTTGAACCCGGCCTTGTCTGCAAAGCACAAACCAAAGACAAATATGGTCGCGCGCTAGCTACCTGCTCAACCCGCCAAACAGCCGATATTGCCGGTGCCCAGGTTCGCGACGGCATGGCCATAAGCCATGACTATTATGGTGTGCGGGATTATCCTGATGAGGAAGATGCCGCGCGCCTTGCCAAACGCGGGATTTGGCAGGGCAGCTTTGTCCCCCCCAGCGAATGGCGCGTGATCAATCCGCGTTAAATGCCCGCAGCGCCTTAATTCTTTCCACCGGCCGGCTATCTCAACCGACTTTCCGCACGAATACCGTGCCCGCCGAATAGCCTGCACCAAAGGAGCAGATCAGCCCGGTATCGCCGGCCTTTAGGTCTTCATTATGCTTGTGGAAAGCGATGATCGAACCCGCGCTGGAGGTATTGGCATAGGTATCGAGCACGGTAGGGCTCTCATCCTCATTCGCCTCATGCCCCAGCACGCGCTGCGAAATCAGGCGGTTCATCCCCTGATTGGCTTGGTGCAACCACAGACGGCGCAAATTGCTGCCTTCAAGGCCCAGATGCGCGGCATGATCGACGATCATCTGCGCGACCATCGGCACCACTTCCTTGAAAACCTTGCGGCCTTCCTGAACGAACAGCTTGTCGGTCTTCGGGCCACTCTGGTCGACGGGCCCCTTGCCCTCTGCGCGGTTGAGGAAACCGAAATTGTTGCGGATATTATTGCTATACTGGGTCTTCAGCCGCGTTCCCAAGATTTCCCAGTGCTGCGCGGGCGCAATATCCTTTGCCTCGACAAGGATGGCCGTCGCCACATCGCCAAAGATGAAGTGGCTGTCGCGATCGCGCCAGTTGAGGTGGCCCGAGGTGATTTCCGGGTTCACGACCAGTACCGATTTTGCATTGCCCGCGCGGATATAATCTGCGGCGGTCTGGATACCGAAAGTGGCCGACGAGCAGGCAACATTCATGTCAAAGCCGAAACCGCGTTCCATGCCCAGTTCGTGCTGGATTTCCACCGCCATCGCCGGATAGCCGCGCTGCATGTTGGAAGCAGCACACAGCACGGCGTCGACATCGGCGATATCGCGCCCGGCCTTGGCCAGCGCGTCGCGGCATGCGGCAACGCCGATTTCGGCCATCAGTGAAATCTGGTCATTGGAACGCTCGGCATAGCGCGGCTCCATGATTTCGGGATCAATGATCGCGGTCTTGTCAATCACATGGCGCGATTTGATGCCGCTCGCTTTTTCGACAAATTCGACCGAGCTGTGCACCAGCGGCTCGGCATCGGGATTGCGGGCGTTATAGAGGTCTACATAAGCGTTGAAGCTCGCGACCAGTTCCTCGTTCGAAATGGTATCGCTGGGGGTGTAAAGCCCGGTCGCCGAAATGACCGGAGTGTAGGCGTCTGACATGTCAATCCCGCTTATATTGTTGTGATGGCAGCGGACTAGCGCCACCCAATACGGGAAACAAGCTAATTGCTTTTGCCGCGCTCCGAGTCCACTATCCGGTGCAAGAGGGGAGCCATAAAACGCATGGCATTGGAGACGCGCAAACCCAGCCTGCTATCACGCGGCGTTCGGGCATTGTTGATGTGGTTTTACAGGCGGCAGGGCTGGACTGCGGTGGGTGAAATCCCCGAGCCGCGCCGCTTCATCATCATCGCCGCGCCACACACATCAAATTGGGATTTTGTCTATTATATCGGCCTCACCCAAACGCTTGGCATTACCCCGCATTTCATGGCCAAAACCGCGCTTTTCCGCTGGCCAATGCGCGATTTCATGCTCGATATGGGCGGCGTTCCGGTCGATCGCAAAAAGGGCGGCAATTATGTGCAGGCAATGATCGACGAGTTCGCGAAGCATAAGGAATTCATGCTCACCATCGCGCCCGAAGGCACGCGCGGCGCGGTGCGCAAATGGAAGACGGGTTTCTATCATATCGCGCTAGGTGCGAAGGTGCCGATGGTCGTCGGCATGATGGATTATGGCAAGAAAACCGGCGGACTTGGCCCGATGATCTGGCCAACCGGCGATTATGAGGCGGATATGGCAAAGGTGGCAGAAGTGTATGCCAAGGTGACGCCCAAGCATCCGTCGAAGCAAATGGCGAGCATTACCGGGGAGAGCGAAACATGAGCGGTGCGTTGACCATGCTGGCAATCAACCTTGTGGCGTTGATGGTCGCAATCCTGCTGCTCTGGGCCTATGCGGTCAAAATCCGCGATGTGTCTTTCATCGACGCCTTCTGGGCGTTCGGAATGGTCATCCTTGCCTGGGCAAGCTGGCTGCAGATCGACGGCAATGGCCGCCGCGCCGATGTGTTGCTGGCACTCACAACGATATGGGGCGTGCGGCTTGCCACCCATCTGGTCACACGCTGGCGGCGAGAGGGCGAAGACCCGCGCTACAAAAAAATTATCGGCCATGCGATGGAAACCAAGGGCTGGAGCTGGGCGAAGACCGCGCTCCTCATGGTCTTCCTGACGCAGGCACCCCTGCTGTTCATTACCTCGTTGCCCGCACAGCTCGGCATCTGGGCCAGCGAGGGCGGGCGCTGGGTGATGGGGCCGATCGCCTGGATCGGCGTGGCTGTCGCGATGATCGGCATAATCTTTGAAACCGTCGGCGATGCGCAGCTCAAGGCGTTCCGCCACAACCCCGCAAACAAGGGCAAGGTGCTCGATACTGGGCTGTGGCGTTATACCCGCCACCCCAATTATTTCGGCGATGCCTGTACCTGGTGGGGCATCTGGCTGGTGGCGGCGGAAACTGGCCCCGCTGGCTGGATCAGCATCATCGGCCCGATATTCTTGACTTTCACGCTGACCAAATGGTCGGGCAAGCCATTGCTGGAGCGCAGCCTGAAAAAGAACCGCCCCGAATATGCCGCCTATATCGAGCGCACCTCGGGCTTCTTCCCCTGGCCACCCAAGAAATAGCCCTTATCCGGGCTATTTCACCAACCACACCTCGCCATAACCATTAAAGGCAGGCGCGACCTTGTGCTTCACCTCGCGCCCCGGCGCGAAGGCCAGGTTGGGGAAGCGTTCGAACAGCATCGGCAGCGCAATCTTCGCCTGCGCCTTGCCCAGCCCCGCACCAAGGCAATAATGCGCGCCGCCGCCAAAGGCGAAATGCTGGATAGTCTTGCGTTCGATATCGAATTTCAGCGGATCGGGGTTCATTTCCGGATCATAATGCACGCCGAACAACGACATATGAATGGTATCGCCCTTTTTGATCGCCTTGTCGGCAACCTGCATATCCTCATGCGCGCTGCGCAGCACCTGCGACACCGGTGGCTCGACGCGGAGGATTTCGTCCATTGCATTATCATGCAGGTCGGGCCGCGCGCGGAATTTGGCGAGCTGATCGGGATTTTTGAGCAACTGCACCACGCCCGCCCCCAGCATATCGGTGGTGGTCGAATTGCCTGCGATGAGCAGCAGCCGGATCAACAGCACGATATCCTGCGTCGTCAGGCTGTCGCCCTCCTCCTCCGCCTGCGCAAGGCGGGTGATCAGGTCGTCGCTCGGCTGGCTCCGGCGAATATTCACCTCCCGCGCCAGATAGTCGGCAAGTACGGTGGTCGATTCCTCGTAAAGCGCTGTCTGTTCGGGCGTGCGAAAGGGGTTGAGCGCCTGCATACAGCCCAATGACCAGCGGCGGAAATCTTTGCGGTCGGCAGGGTTGATACCCAACAGTTCGGCCATCACCGTGGTCGGCAAGGGCGATCCGAACAGTTGGACAAAATCAAACTCGCCCTCTGCTGCTTCGATATCGTCAGCCAGCCCCTTCGCGATTTCCTCTATACGCGGCAGCAGCGCCTCGACCGAGCGTTTGTTGAACGCTTTCAGCACCAGCGTCCGCTGCCGTTTATGCTCGGGATCGTCGAGCATCAGGATCGACAATTCCTTGCTGTTATTGCCGTACAGTGTCTTCGAAAAACTGCCTTCATTGGCCTTGCGCGGATCGGCGTTGAGTTCGCGGTTCTTGATCAGTTCCGAAACCTCTTGCCCGCGTGTCAGGAAATAGCGGCCCAATTGCTGATCATGATGAACCGGATCTGCGGCGCGCAACCGGTCGAGCGGGACCCAGGGCGTTTCGCGATAGGTCGGGTCAAGCGCCGAAAGCTGGTAACCCGTTGGCAGCGGCTGTTCTTCGTCGGACATGAATAGGATTCTCGCTTGTTGTGGGACCACCCGCCGCGACGATACGCAGCGGGTTGGGCTTTACAAGCCTGCTTACCATTTTTCGCTCGACAAAATTTGCGCTGCATCAATGGCTATTCTGCTCAAACATGGCAGATTGATACAATGCTGCTGCATCTCGCTATCTCGACCGCCATGGTCATCGTGACGGTCATCCTGCACGGGCTCGGCCTGAACCTGTTGTCGCGCATGGTCCGGATCGAGGCGCATGAGGAACGGGCGCATCATGTGCCCAAATTGTCGCGCCGCAGCCTTTTCTTCACATTGGCGCTCGTACTGGGCCTGTTCCTGCTTCATGGCATGGAGATCTGGCTCTACGCCTTTCTCTTCATCGCGGTCGGCGCAATCCCCATGCTCGAAACCGCCGTCTATTTTTCAACCATCAGCTATGCCGGTATCGGTTATGATGATCGCTATATCGAGCCTGCATGGCGGCTGGTGGCCGGCATTGAGGGCATCAACGGGCTGCTCCTGCTTGGTTGGTCCACTGCCTTTTTCGTTACGCTGGTAACCCGGCTAGGCCGCTGATCAGCGGACCGGCATTTCGCGGGTCAAGGCCGCCATCGCGCGATACAGCGCGATCATCTCGGCAAAGTCAAAAGCCTGTTTCACCGATTGGTTGTTTGCCAGCCTGATTTCGATTTCGACTGGAACAGGCCCCTTTTGCTGCAACAAAGCATCGGTGAAGGACTTGCCCTCCAATATTGCGGTCCAAGCCGCTACATCTTCTGCGTCCGATAGTGACTGGTTAACCCAACCAATCGACACCGCTGCATTTTCGCCCGCACGAAACAGTAATGGCGCAACGGGCGCGCCTTTAATCTCGGGCCAGTCATAAGCGCTGACCGACAAGCCGAGCAAATATTCCTCATTCTGGTTTTGCAGCACAAGCATACTTGCGCCATTGGGGCCGAACCCTGTCGTGCACTGGACGACGGCGGCCGCGCCGCTGCGATAACAGCGGACCTCGCCTTTGCGCGTCGGATAGGTTGCCGCCGGCGTTGTGCCCGCCAGCGAGAATATGATGGTATCGCCCTGATAAAGCGCGCGAACCTTTTCGCCATCCAGCAGGAAATCCTCGACCAGCGCGATACCGATTGTTTTGCCAAAGCCGTCAAGCGTCCGTGCACAGCGCAGCCGCCCACGAAATTGCGGCGCCGTCACGGTCGAAGGCATCAACTCCTCGCGGACATAACCCAATTCGCTCGCGCGCTTCGCCATGTCGGCGGATAAGGCATCGGTGACGCTGCACGTCGGCACCGTACCTCGATCGGCAACCTCAAGTTCGGGATTGGCCATTGCGCCCTGCGCGAAGAACAAGGCTGCCGTACCAAGCGCACAGCCAATCATGGCGAAAATTCTCATACCCTGCCGTTAGCCACCACCGTCATGCACGGCAAGCTTGCAAATCGCGCAGCCGGGGCGCAAAGCGCGCGCGGGAAAGGCGGGAAAATGTCGGACGAAGATTATGTTTATGATGAGGAAAGCGGCGAATGGCTGCCCGCCTCTGAACTTGCAGCCAAGCAGGCCGCAGCCAATTCGGTAGAGGTCCGCGATGCGGTCGGCAATATATTGCAGGATGGCGATCAGGTAACGCTGATCAAGGACCTGACCGTCAAAGGTGCGGGCCAGACGCTGAAACAGGGCACGCTGATCAAATCTATCCGGCTGACCGGCGATCCTCAGGAAATTGACTGCAAATATGAAGGCATAAAGGGCCTCGTGCTGCGCGCCGAATTTGTGCGGAAACGCTGATGAGACGGGTGGCGTTGCTCGCCGCGCTCGCGCTTTCGGCCTGCGCGATTACCCCACCCGCCAATCCGCAAGATACCTTTTGGGCCAATCTGAGCGCACATTGCGGCAAGGCCTATCCAGGCAAACTCGCAAGTGACGAAGCCGCTGACGCAGACTTCAAGGGGCGCCCTATGCTGATGCATGTGCGCAGTTGCAGCGAGAATGAGATTCGCATCCCTTTCCATGTCGGGCCAAAAGACGCGGACGGCAAATGGGATCGCTCGCGCACATGGGTGATTACACGCACGACTACCGGACTGCGGCTGAAACATGATCACCGGCATGAAGATGGCAGCGAAGATCGGCTGACCCAATATGGCGGCGATACGGCGACCGCTGGCACGGCAACCGCACAAGCCTTCCCGGTCGATGCCGAAAGCATTGCGCTGTTTCGCCGCGAAGGCCGCGACGTGTCGGTCACCAATGTCTGGGAGGTCGAGATCAGCGACAGCAGCGCGGCCAACCCCCGCTTTGTCTATGTCCTGCGCCGCACCGGTGCAAATGCGCGTTTTTTCCGCGTCGAATTTGACCTCAGCACAACCATGGTCGCGCCGCCGCCCTGGGGTGGTTAGGCGAACCTAAAAACGGATATCAGTCCATCGGCTTGGGCTGCCACAGCTCAATCTTGCGGCCTTCGGGATCCATGATGTGCGCAAAGCGGCCATTGGCTTCTTCGGGGAAGGTCTTCACCGGCTCAACCCCATGTTCGGCGCAGCGGGCAAGTATGCCGTCGAGATCATCGACCATCAAATTGAACATGAATTCCTTGTCCGACGGCGCGAAATAATCGGTATCGGCCTTGAAAGGCGAAAAGACCGTTGCCGCCCCCGGATGCGACGCAGCGGCATCGGGGGTGAACACCACGCCCCAAGGCTGGACATCGATGCCCAACACCCGCGCATACCATTCATTGGTGGCGGCAGGATCGGCCGATTTGAAGAACAGGCCGCCCAGGCCAAGAATTTTTGCCACATTTACCTCTCTCAACGCGTTTGTAATTCCTATCGCCGCAGCAGGAAGATCAGGAAGCCGATGGTGAACAACGCGTCTCCGGCCAATACTACCCCCGTTCTCGGCGCCGCGCCTCCGCCAAGCACATCGGGCAGCAACAGCAAGACGATCCCCGCCTTGCCCACTATTCCCGCCCACAGCATGGGGCCGAAGCGCGGCGGTTCGCGGCCGACCATCGCGTAGACTATGCCAAAACAGACCACGAGCAGCCCGACAATCCGGTCATTGACGAGTGCCGCACTGTTTGCCAGCCCCGCCCCGCCGATCACGATGTTATAAGCCGCCGCGGCATAGAAAAACCAGCGCCAGCGCATATTCACCGGTTTATCGATTTCAGTCATCCCCATCCCCCGGCTCACATATCTAGCGGCAATTTAAGTGACGTAAAGGATCGGCCACACCACCTATGCGCTTTTCATGCCCACTTTGCGACAAAAGGGTGTAGGGCGCTGCCAGCGCTCCGAATGCCTTGGGTCAGTCGCATACAGGAACCAGCCTTGGAAACCCGACTGATCATTGCCTATTCGCTGATCGCATTAATGGCCGTACTGGCCATTATCGGCGGTCTCGCCATCCGCCGCAACAACGCCCGCAAACAGCGCCGCGACGAAGGCCGGAGCAATTGATGAGCTAGCCGCTCAATAGCGCTTTCCCCTCAACCAAATTCAAACCTGCCCGGCAAACCGCTGTCGATCCGTGCCTTGTCACGGTGGAACCAGCGCCCGGCAAGGAAGAAGGCCGGCAGTGCGAGCAGCGAGGCGATCGACATCGTCATCGCCGCATGGGTGTAAGGCTCCAGACTGCCCGCCGTGCGGAACATGTCAATCAACCAGCCGGTGCCGGTAATACCAAGGCCAAGGCCCACGACATTCAGGCACAATATGTTGAACGCGATCACCGTGGCGCGAGCGTTAGGCGGAGAGAGTTCCTGTATGGTCGAGATGGACGGGCCGTAAAAGGCGCAGAGGATGAATATCCCCAGCCCGATCCCCGGCACAAACAGCACCGAATCCGCAGGCAATATGCGAAAGATCACCGAAAAGGGCCCGACAATCAGGAACATCCAGAAGAGCAGCATCGCGCGACCCGATTTCCGGTATTTGTACCACCAATCCCCCGCAAAGCCGCCAAACAGGTTTCCTGCGATCCCGGCGACCACAGTGATATAGCCGGTCAGCTTGGCGATTTCGGCGCGTTCGAAACCGCGTTCCTCGACAAACCAGATCTGGTCAAACGCCGCCGCCCCCACCGCAAAGTGCAGCGCAACCCCGCCACCGATCATCATGCACAAGGCCGGCGATTGTTTCAGTGCACCGCCGAGCAGCCGCATATGCCCGCGCAGGCCGGGCCCATGTTCATGGTGCTGCACGCTCGGCACCCGCGGGTCGCGCACGAAAAGCATCAGTACCGCAAACAGCATCCCCACCGCGCCGAGCAAATAGAAGCAATTGCGCCAGCCGATGGTCGGCCCCAGATAGCCTGCGACCAGCAGGCTGAGCCCTGCCCCCACCGGTACGCCAAGATAGTAAAGCGCCGCCGCCATTCCGAGCTGCGAAGGGCGGAACCTGTCTGCCAGCAGCGATGTCGCCGCAGGCGTCAGCGCCGATTCCCCTACACCGATCAGCGCGCGGGGGATTGCCATCGAAACAAAACCCTTCGCTGCCCCGCTCGCCGCGGTCAGCAAGCTCCAGACCGCAATCGCCGCCGCGATCAGCTTTCCCCGGTGCATCCGGTCGGCCAATATCCCCATGAACAGCCCGGCGACTGCGTAGAAAATGATGAAGAACAGCCCCGTCAGCAGGCCATATTGGGTGTCGGTCAACCCGAGTTCGGGCTTGATGAAATTCGCAAAGCTGGGGAGCAACTGCCGGTCGACAAAATTCAGGACGTTTATGATGGTCAGCAGCCCGAGCAGCCCCCATCGGGACGCGGAATCCTGAACGGATTCCTGCTCCGCAGTCTCTAAACCATTGGCGGACATCGGCTCTCCCTTCTCATCCCGTCCGGCCACCATGGGTGAGCGGACGAGGGATGCCAAGAGAATTATCGACAGCGATCGACTTGTTCAGGTCTCAGGAGTTCCCCGGCTAACTGCACATCCGGCTGCGTTCGCTTTCCCAATAATGGCGTTCTTCGAGCAATGCGTTGTGCTGATCCACGGCCGCGCGATGGCCTTCGTCATTCTCAATCCGGTACGCATAATCGGCCAGCTTTTCAGCCAGAATCTGCGCCTCCTTCAGATCAGAGATCAGCCCATCCAAAAGCGCGCAGCCCCGCGCAAAATCCCTTTCGGTTTTCATGTCCGTCTTGGCTTCGTTCACCCGATCAATCGCTTTGTTAAAATCGCGGATGGTGCTGTTGTACTGGAACACATAAAAATCCCGCCCCTGCGCCGCCGCCATCTGGGGTACGGCCAAAGCCATGCAGGCCAGCAGAGTGAAAATGTGGCGGCGCATGGCGGGAAGCTCCTTCGGGACACGAATTGATGGCATCCCTTAACTTTCCCGGACGGCAAAAAATTGGAAAAATCGCGCAAACTGCCACAGAGAACGGCCCCGATAATGGCCGATTTGCCGGCCCAGCAAAGCCTCAAAACGCCTCCAGATGACCCATGACAAGCACAGCATTGACAGGCTTAGTGCTATAATACACTATTACAGCTTGCCGCACCCGAACGCGGCACGTGGGGGAGTATTATGCAGACGTTCAACGACACCCAATTGCCGCCGGTCGCCACATGGCGGATTAATGCCATGCGTTTCCTGTTCCTGTTGATGGCCGGGATCATGGGGGCGATGTTCGTCTGGCCGCAATTGCTATTCGAAAGCGCCGACTGGGATGTGATGCGCGGCCTGGCCAAATCGATGCTAGCGGCGCTCGCGCTGATGAGCCTGCTCGGCGTGCGCTATCCGCTGCAGATGCTGCCGCTGATGCTCTATGAGATTGCGTGGAAGACGATCTGGATCCTGTTGATCGCAGGTCGCGCCTGGATGGCGGGCAAATGGACGCCTGATATCGAAGCTTTGTTCTACGATTGCATCGGCATCATCATCGCCTATTTCATCGTCCCCTGGCCCTATATCTGGGCGCGCTACTTCAAGCAGCCGATGGAGCCTTTGCGCAAGGCGGCGTAACTATTTCGACAGCCGTTCGCGGTTGCGGCGCACGCGGCGGGAATAATGGGCGATACTGCCGCTGAGGATCTGATCGGGGCTGGTGCCGAGCTTTCCGGTCATCAGGTCAAAGCCGAGCGCCATGTTTGCTGCGACCTTTTCCGAAACCATCCGCTCCGCCTCTTTCATCGCCGCCGGGCCACCAAAGGCCAGCGCACCCATGCGCATCGTGATCACCATGCTCGATTCAGCTGCAAGCGCCCATGCGTCCATCGCAATGGTGAAAGGATTGGGGCGTGTGCGGACGGGGGATTTGGTGGGGAGAGTCATATTACGCAGTCGTAGCCGGATGAGGGAGAATGTCACGCGGGGATTTGCTTCATCCGATGAACGCAGGGCACACAACAGCGGGGAGCGGAGGCGGAGGCGAGAGAAGTTGGTGCCGGGGGCGTAATTGCTCTATAGCCGCCGCAAAGAAATGACGACCGACAGCCCCGATCCCCTGCCCGATACTGCGCCCTCCGCTGGCCCGCGCATATTGGTTGATGCCGATGCCTGCCCGGTGAAGGAGGAGATTTACAAGGTTGCCTGGCGGCGCAATGTGGCCGTCGTGCTGGTCAGCAATGCCCGCTTCCGCATTCCCGACCATCCGCTGATCACGCGGCAAATCGTCTCAGACAGTTTCGACGCGGCGGATGACTGGATCGCGGAGCAAGCCGGGCCGCGCAGCGTGGTGATCACCGCCGACATATTGCTCGCCGACCGCTGCCTGAAGGCAGGCGCGGTGGTGATCGGCAACAACGGCAAACCCTTTACCACCAGCTCCATCGGCGGCGCCATAGCCACCCGCGCCATCATGGCCGACCTGCGCGCCGGAATGGACGGGATCACCGGAGGGCCAGCGCCCTTTGCGAAGGCGGACCGCTCACGATTTTTGCAGGCGCTGGATGCGGCTTTGGTTCGGTTGGGGTGATCGGGGGAGATTCGTATTGTTGCCGTCAAATGTTGAGTGAGAGAGGGGCAATGTTGTGCTTTTTAGGGGAAACTGATTAAAACGAGCTGATACAATGGAGGCGTAAGCTGGTGATTTGCGAAATAGAACTGCTCGGGCTCTGTCTAACAAGGCCTGCTATCGACACCAGCTTGGCGATATTTGGTTTCTCGGAGTTTCTAACGGCGCTCGCTCTTTTAATTCTAGTTTTTACGTCATCAGATTTTTTATACCATTTTCGTATCTCAATCGCTGCCATTCCACTAATTTGGTTATCATTCATCTCAACTTTGATAATAGGTATTGGCACGCTGTTAACTGACTTATGGTTTGCGGAGCGGTGGTATGCCATACCTTGGGGCATCTCACGCTCGGTGCTACAAGCGTCTTTTGGCGCGCTATTTTTAATGACTGTTCTACTATGGATTTGGTTTGCATTTATCCGACCGCCCATCTTCGGTCGCCTAAATAGCAAGCGGTTTCACAGCGCTTTTTTCCGAGCAATCGTAAGAGGCTCGGACTCCCAATTGGCAGTGCTCGGCAGTGAAATTATGAGATCCGCGAATACACTTATTTCTACTTCGAATGCTCGTCGACAAGGAAAAGGAAGCGAAGTGAGTATCGGAGCGCCAGAGTATGCTCACGACGTTTTACTGCTGTTGGGCAATAGAAAACTTTGCCGGCATATTGTTGCTTCATCACCAGTTACGGCCATCGTGTTGATGGACGAGGCTGCACGTCAGCAGAAGTTTCATGTCCCGTTGGGCGGGTTCGCCAAAAATATCACAACTGAAGCAATTATAAACCGAGATTCTATTCTTTATCACGAAGATACTTATGGATCGGACATTTTGGGCTGGGTGCAGCCGTTTAGCAACGCGATGTACGGCAATTACCGCCTTGTTGAAGGCCTTTCAGTTGGCATGGACTCACCCTTAGATCTCCCTTGGAGAGTATCATGGGACATGGATGGAGACCAGTTCGAAGCCTATTGTAGAATCACGCTGATCACCTTCAAAAACTATATTGAGTCGGGGCTTTACGGCGGCCATTCCTATGCACTTAATCGAGCTTTCGATGTTATTAAGAATGCAGGGCGGGAGTTGTATAAGATTAACGGACAACCGATGGATGCAACCGATCGAGACCCTGCAAAAAGACTATCTGCAGCCGCCCATTTTGTAAGAGATGTCATAAATTTTCTTGGCGAAAAGAAAGAACTCAAATTTGGAAAGCTTAGAATTCCACCAAAGGGATCGGCGGGTTACCATGCTAATATTTTCGATCATATTGCAGATATGATGTATGATCTTTTGTTGGCTGCATCCTCAGTACGCTCGTCGCCAGATAACGCTTGGTCAATTCACTACGGTACCGTCTGGACAAATTTTTTTGGTTTTCGAGAAAAATCCGAAGCTTGGAACGCAATTAGATTCAAATTCTCACGCCTCGTATTTGATGAAATCAAAAAACTTGAGAAATTTCCGAATTATGAAGGTTCGCGTATACTTGGCATTTGCCTGAATATTTTTGGAACTGAAATCCGCGACAAAACAAGCTATGACCGTGGAGAATATCGCTTAATAAAAGCCGTTCTAGAATGGACGCGCAAAAATTACTTGTGGTTAAGCGAGGCACACCCACCTGTGGCGAAAAACTGCCTGATGGGAAGTATAACATTTGATCCTAAGCATCGCCGCCTCGTAAAAACCTATGCTCAAGGCCTCAACCTCACACCATCTCAAACTTTTCTGGAATTAGAAATGCCTAAGCCCGAAATGTTAAAGCGGCAAATCGATTGAACACCAAGTTTAGCCGTGCTCCCGACAGCCCTGCCCCATATATAGTTCATCCCTTGTGGCATCAAAGTCCTTGCTTACCTCCGCCATCACTAGCCCATCCCCACCTCAACACGCCATCTGCTCCGCAAGCTCAGTCAAGCTCCCCGCCTCATAATCCCATGCTTGCTGATATTGCAAATCTGGCGCGGGGGCACCGCCATATTCCAGCGGGCGGTGGATGAAGGCGGTTTGCAGGCCGGCGGCGCGGGCGGCGAACAGGTCTCCATGGTGCGCGGCGACGAGGCAGAGTTCGCCGGGCGCGATATCCAGCGCCTCCGCCGTGCGCTGATAGGCGGCGGGAGCGGGCTTATAGGCTTGGGCAACCTCCGCCCCCAATATCGCATCCCATGGCAGCCCCGCGTGCCGCGCCATATTCACCAGCAAGGCGATATGGCCGTTGGAGCAGGTGACGAGCGGGAAGCGCCGCTTGAGCCGGTTCAGCCCTTCGACGCTATCGGGCCAAGGCTCCAGCCGGTGCCAGCCCATCACCAGCGTGTGGCGGTCGGCCTCCGCCAGATCGAGCTGCATATCCGTCAGCAACGCGTCGAGCATTTCGCGGTGCAGGATATCGAGCTTCACAAAGCCGCGCCCCGTCTGCCCGAAATCGCGCATCCCGATCAGATAGCGCATCCGCCAGTCATCGGTGAAGCCAAAGGCATCGATCTCGGCGTGCCCCGCCCCGGTCAGCACCTGCCCCACCAAGGCCGCGATGCTCGTCCGCCAATCGACAACGGTACCGAACACATCGAAAGCCAATGCTTTGGGCGGGGTATTTGCAGTCATGGCGTCAATCCTCAATCATGCTCCCGATCACCCTGCCCCATATACAACTCCCGCCCGGTGGCATCATAGACCTTGCTCATCTCCGCCATGCCCTTCTCGGCCTCGTCCGCCGCGACAAAGCCATCGGCGGGCTGGTTTTGCAGCGTGGGTTACTCCCTCCCCCCCGGGCTGCTCCTCGAGCTGGAGCATGCGCGCCACCTCGTTGGTCCGCTTCTCGATGACGTCCTTCGGCGACTTGGCGACGCGGAGAGAGAACGAGATGTTCTGGCGGACGGTCATGTGCGGATAGAGCGCGTAGGACTGGAACACCATGGCGATGCGGCGCTTGGCCGGCGGGACCAG
>NZ_CALMSV010000055.1 GCF_937872355.1 uncultured Sphingorhabdus sp.
GATTGCTTGCAGGCCGGAACCGCAGCGGCGATCGAGCTGGTATCCCGGGACTTCCTCCGGCAGCCCGGCGAGCAGCCAAGACCAGTGCGAAATGCACGGCGCCTCACCATTGCCATAACCTTGCGCGAAGATCACATCGTCGACGCGTGTTGGATCGACTTTTGTACGCTCCATCAGGGCTTTGAGGATCACAGCTCCTAACTGTCCTGCAGTCATCGAAGACAGCGACCCGCCGAATTTGCCGACGGCAGTACGGATGGGGGCAACTATGGCGGCACGGCGGAGGGACATGATTTTCTTCCTTTGCTAATTGCGGTCTTGCAGCTTGCCGCGCGCAATGACTTGCGCCTGGATTTCGGCTGCGCCTTCGAAAATGTTGAGGATGCGCGCATCGCACAGCACCCGGCTGATTTCATATTCCATTGCATATCCATTGCCGCCATGGATCTGCAGGCCCGCATCGGCATTGGCCCAGGCAACGCGGGCGGCGTGCAGCTTGGCCATGCCAGCCTCGATGTCGCAACGCTTGCCGCTATCCTTGGCGCGGGCGGCGAAATAGGTCAGCTCGCGGGCCATCACCATGTCGGTCACCATCATTGCCAGCTTGTCGGCTACGCGCGGGAAACGGATGATAGGCTGGCCGAACTGTTTGCGGTCGAGCGCATATTGCAGCGCCAGTTCGATGGCGCGGCGGGCGACGCCGACTGCACGGGCGGCAGTCTGGATGCGCGCGCCTTCGAAGGTACGCATCAACTGCTTGAAACCCTGGCCTTCCTCTCCGCCGAGCAGCGCGTCCGCAGGTGCTTTCATGCCATCAAACTGTAGCGCATATTCGCGCATTCCGCGATAACCGAGAACTTCGATCTCGCTGCCGCTCATTCCTTCTGCGGGGAAGGGGTTGTCTTCGGTTCCGCGCGGTTTGGGCACCAGCAGCATCGACAGCCCGGCATAGCCCTTCACATCGGGTAATGTCCGCGCCATCAACGTCATCAGGTCGGTGCGTGCGGCGTGGGTGATCCAGTTTTTCGCACCGCTGATTTCCCAGCCGTCTTCAGTTCGCACAGCGCGGGTTTGCAGGCTAGCCATATCGGAACCGGTGTCGGGTTCGGTGAAAACCGCCGTGGGTAGCACTTCACCTGATGCGATACGCGGCAGCCAATGCTGTTTCTGCGCATCTGTGCCGCCCTGCATGATGAGCTCGCCTGCAATCTCGCTGCGCGTGCCGAGTGATCCTGTACCGATCCAGCCGCGCGACAATTCCTCGGTGACGACGCACATTACCAGCTTGCCCAAACCCAGCCCGCCAAATTCCTCTGATATGCACACACCGAAAGTGCCGAGTGCGGCCATTTCCCCGATGATGTCATCGGGGATCAACGCGTTGGGGAGGGGCCAGCCATGCGCCTGCGGCAAGAGGCGCTGGTCGGTAAAACGGCGATATTGGTCGCGCACTGTATCGAGCAGTTCATCGTCGAACCGGTCGGAAATCGTCGCGCCGTTGGCCAGCAATTCGACGAGCCGTGCCCGATTGGCTGCGTCGTTGCCTTTGGCTTGCGCGAGTAGGGTGGTGACATGGTCATCCAACCCGAAATTGGCCGGGCGGATAAATTCATTCTGCCCCATGGCGAGTCCGCCAGCGAGTTGGGCCAGCGTCTCGCCGGTGCCGATGGCAACGACCAGTTTCTCGGCTTCGCCGCTTTGCCTCGAACCCCATGCGTGCAATGCGCGCAACGCCTCTACGCTGGTTTCAATCCACGCATAGCCATGGGCGACATGCTGCTCTGCATCGAGAGAGGACGCTGCAACGCGTGCTTGTACCACCGCCCTTGCGGCTGAGGCATAGCTTTCGGCGGCGGCAAGGGCTGCGCTCATCCCTGTTTCACCGTTCCTGCATCGATCAAGGCCGCAATCGCACCGGAGGACAGGCCCAGCCGCTCGGACAGTATCTCTTCGCTATTTGCGCCGTTGCGCGGTGCCGGTTGCGGGGCCTGGCGGTCGAGTTGCGGCACCGTCGCAAAGCTGCCTGCTGCGGGATAATCAAAACCGGAGGGATTGGCTGCGGAGCCAAAGACCGGGTTATTGGCGACAAGCGCCGGGTCGTTGGCGGCGTCGAGCATCGTGCGATAGGCCGAATGGACTATGCCGCCTGCATCAAATGCAGCGGTCAAATCAGCATGCGTCCGTGCGCCGATTGCCGCTTCGAATAGCGGATAAAGTGCATCACGATGGTTGAAGCGCAGCCCGTCATCTTTGGCGAAATTCACGCCGCGTTCGGCCTCGATAGCGGCAATAGCGCTTTCGAGGTTAAGGGCCGCGACAAGATTTGCCCATTGGCGAGGCGTTACGACAACAATCATCGTGCGCACGCCATCGGCAGTCACGAAATCGCGCCCGAACAGGCCGTAGACGGCATTGCCAAGACGTGGTCGATTTGCGCCAGTATACAGCACTTCGGCAATGCCGCCGAGGTTGGCGACAGTGCCAATTGCTACATCGGACAGCGGGATACGCACTTCAAGGCCTTCACCAGTCTGCCCGCGCTTCTGGACGGCTGCGAGCATAGCAAAGGCCGCATAGGCTCCGGTGAGCAGATCCCAGGCCGGCAGCACGTGGTTCACCGGTTCCGGCCCTGCACCGGTCATCATCGGATAGCCGACCGAGTTGTTCACGGTATAATCCAGCGCAGGCGAGCCATCGGCCCAGCCCATGACGCGCACCGTGATCAGATCGGCTCGGCCTTCTGCCAATTTGGAGTGCGAGAGGAATCCTTCGGCGGGGAAATTGGTTACGAACTGTCCCGTCTTGCGGACCAATTCCTGAAGCAGTTCGCGTCCTTGTGGCGACCCCAAATCAAGCGCGACCGATTTCTTCGCCCTGTTGAGATTTTCCCAATAGAGCGAGTCGTTCCCTTCGGTGACCGGCCAACGACGGAAATCGGGCCCTCCGCCTATTTGGTCAACACGGATAACCTCGGCCCCCATTTGCGCCAGATATAATCCGGCGGTGGGTGAGGCGACGAAGCTCGATGCTTCGATGACTGACAGGCCGTTGAGAAGATTGTACATTTTCTATTCCTCCCCAACGACTTGCGTTGGGGAGGTGGCAGTTGCGCAGCAACTGACGGAGGGGAATTGCACCGTCACAGTCCCCTCCACCATCCTCCGGATGGTCCCCCTCCCCATCGCAAGTCGATGGGGAGGATGAAGTGTATGGCTCACCACACAGCCCCTTCGCGTTCGAATTCGCGGAGCAGATGTTTGGCGATCTGCAACTGCATGATCTGGCTGGTGCCTTCGTAAATGAGCAGGATGCGGGCATCGCGGAAGAAACGCTCGGCAGGATATTCGGCGAGGTAACCCGCCCCGCCATATACCTGAACGCAGCGGTCCACAACGCGGCCGCAGGCTTCGGACGAGAACAGCTTGGCTGCCGCCGCCTTCCTCAGGATATTTTCGCCACGGTCGGCCCGCGCGCAGGCATCCGCGATCATGCACTCGGCGGCATAGAGGTCCGCCTCGCTGTCGGCCAGCATCGCCTGGATGAGTTGGAAGTTCGCGATGGGCTCGCCAAAGGCCTTGCGCTCGGTGGCATAGCGGATAGCGGTATCGAGCGCGCGGCGTCCCATGCCGACGCCCATGCCGGCCACTGAAAGACGCCCGTTATCAAGGCTTTGCATCGCAATCTGGAAGCCGCGACCTTCTTCACCGCCGACCAATGCGTCTCCCGGGATTTTGACATCTTCCATGATGATGTCCGCGATATGCGCGCCCGACTGGCCCATTTTCTTGTCGGGTTTGCCGATGCTGATGCCCGGCGATGTCATATCGACAATGAAGGCAGAAACATGGGCGTTCTTAGGTAGCGCCTCTTTCGAGGTGCGCGCCATGATCAGGCCGATTTTTGCGTGCGGGCTGTTGGTGATATAGCGTTTTGTGCCGGTCAGTTTATAGCCATTGCCATCACGCACAGCCATCGTCTGCATCGCTGCGCTGTCTGAACCGCTGCCCGGCTCGGTCAGGCCGAAGCAGGCGATTTCACCGCTGGCGATACGCGGCAGCCAATGGGCTTTCTGTTCCGGCGTGCCGAAATTCTTGAGCGCGCTGCCCGTCATCCCCACATTGATCGACATGGTCGAACGATAGGCAGGCGCGGCGTAGGCCAGTTGTTTGACCGTTTCGATATATTGGCTGATGTTCATTCCCGCTCCACCAAATTCTTCGGGAATGGTGATGCCGAACAGCCCCATTTCGCGCATTTCGGCGAGGATATCGTCGGGGATCGCGTCGTTTGCGATCACATCTTCCTCAGCAGGTATCAGGCGCTCGCGCACATAGCGGCGGAGTTGCTCGATAAAGGCGTCGAAAGTTTCGGAGTCCATACCGGGATTGCTCATCTCTTGCTCCTCAGATGGGGTCGTAGGGGAAAACATGTGCCGAAACTTCGTCGGCGCGGGCGAAACTGGGCTTGAAGGCGGGGATCAGTTCATCTGCGATGCTCTCCGGCGTCCACCCTTCAACCTTGGTCATTGAACGGATCGGGCGCGGCTTATTGTACAGCACGATCTCATTCTTGCGTACCGAGAATATCTGGTTCGACACGTCTTTGGATGCGTCGCTGGCGAGATAAACAACCAAGGGTGCAATCTTGTCCGCACTCATAGTTTTAAGCCGTTCGACGCGTTCCTTTTGCTCGGGCGTTTCGGCGGGGATCGATGCGGTCATGCGGCTCCAGGCGAAGGGCGCGATGCAGTTTGAACGCACGCCTGCGCGCGCCATGTCGAGCGCGATCGACTGTGACAGGCCGACAATGCCCAGCTTGGCCGCCGAATAATTAGCCTGCCCGATATTGCCGATCAACCCGCTGGTCGACGTGAAGTGGATGAAGCTGCCCGATTGCTGTTCACGGAAATAGGGGGTTGCCGCTTTCGAGACGTTGAAAGTGCCGTTGAGATGCACGTCGATAACCGCGCGCCAATCCTCATGGCTCATCTTGTGCCAGATGGTGTCGCGCAATATGCCGGCATTGTTCACAACAGCATCAATGCGGCCAAATGCCTTCACGGCGTCTTCGATGATCGAGGCTGCACCCGCCGGATCGGCAACGCTGGCCAGATTGGCGATTGCTTTGCCGCCAGCGGCGATGATGTCATTTGCGGTTTCCTGCGCCGGGCCGGCATCGCCGCCTTCGCCGCCACCCCCCACGCCGGGATCATTGATGACCACCGATGCGCCATGTTTGGCACACAGCAAGGCAATTTCCCGGCCAACCCCGCGCC
>NZ_CALMSV010000056.1 GCF_937872355.1 uncultured Sphingorhabdus sp.
GACGGCATACGAGATCGTGATGTGACTGGAGTTCAGATGTGTGCTCTTCCGATCTATCGAAGCTGGGATTTCGATCAGGAAGAAGGTCTGCTTGATGCCGCCCGGCTTGCACGCATTGTGGTCTCGCCAGGCAGCTCGCTCTCCTACAAGGTCGAGCGCGACATCAAATTCCGCGATACCGTGGTGACGCTGCTGATCGACAATAGCGGTTCGATGCGCGGACGCCCGATTTCAATCGCCGCGATCAGCGCCGACATCATGGCCCGCACGCTCGAACGGTGCGGCGTGAAGACCGAGATTTTGGGCTTCACCACCCGCGCCTGGAAGGGCGGTCAATCGCGCGAGGATTGGCTCGCCGCCGGTCGCCCCGCCATGCCCGGTCGCCTCAACGACTTGCGCCACATCGTCTACAAGAAAGCCGACGAGCCCTGGCGCCGCGCCCGTCGCAACCTCGGCCTGATGATGCGTGAAGGCTTGCTCAAGGAAAATATCGATGGCGAAGCCCTGCTCTGGGCGCACAACCGCCTGATCGCCCGTCCTGAAGACCGCCGCATATTGATGGTGATTTCCGACGGCGCGCCGGTCGACGATTCAACGCTGTCGGTCAATCATGGCGGCTATCTCGAACAGCATCTGCGCCGCGTGATCGAGATGATCGAGAGCCGCAGCCCGGTGCAACTGGTGGCGATCGGCATCGGCCATGCCGTCACCCGCTACTATCGCCGCGCCGTCACCATCATGGATGCCGAGCAACTGGGCGGCACGATGATCGAGCAACTGGCCGGACTGTTTGACGAGGAATAGGCTTGCAATTCGCTGAGGGCGTGACAGAAGTTTAATCGAACGATTAAATCTCTGGAGAGCCGCATATGAACGTCACCGAAGCAGTCGCATCCCGCCGGTCGGTGCGCGAATTTCTCGACAAGCCGGTCGACAAGGCATTGCTCGAAAGCATCCTTACCAAAGCGCAGAACGCACCGTCTGGCGGCAATACGCAGCCGTGGAACGCGGTGATGGCGACGGGTCAGCCGCTCAAAAAATTGCTGGAAGCAGTGGCCGAAGTCGTTCCACAGGGCCCGGCCGCCCATAAACCTGAATATAGTATCTACCCGCCAGAACTCGATGGCCGATATAAGGACGCCCGCTTTGGTGTGGGCGAAGCGATGTATGCAGCACTCGATATCCCCCGCGACAACAAGATGGCGCGGCTGATGTGGTTCGCGCGCAATTTCCGTGCCTTTGATGCGCCGGTGCTGATGCTGATCCACACCCCGCGCTATATGGGCCCGCCGCAATGGTCGGATATCGGCATGTGGCTGCAAACGGTCGCGTTATTGCTGCGTGAGGAAGGGCTGGATTGCTGCTTTCAGGAGGCGTGGGCAATCTATACGCCGCAAATCAGGGCGTGCTTTAACATTCCCGACGATCATATCTTTTTCTGCGGGGCGGCGATCGGCCATCGCGATCCGGATGCGCCGGTGAATAACTTTCCTGTGCCGAGAGCGCCGCTGGATGAAGTGGTGACTTGGCAGGGGTTTTAAAACATCCTCCCCATCGACTTGCGATGGGGAGGGGGACCGCCGCGAAGCGGTGGTGGAGGGGACTATGACGTTTCAATTCCCGTCCGTCAGTTGCTGCGCAACTGCCACCTCCCCATCGCAAGTCGATGGGGAGGATGAAGTGCGCTTGACCTGTCCTATTTCCTAAGCCATCGCCCCGTCCATGTCCGACCTCAAACTCTTCAACAGCCTGACCCGCCAACTGGAGCCCTTCCAGCCCGTCCACCCCGGCGAGGCGCGCGTCTATAGCTGCGGACCGACGGTCTATAATTACCCGCATATCGGCAATATGCGCGCTTATGTGTTCGCCGACACGCTGGGCCGCGTGCTCAGCTACAAGGGCTATAAGCTCACCCACATCATCAACATCACCGATGTTGGCCATCTGACCGACGATGCCGATGCGGGTGAGGACAAGATGGAGAAGATGGCTGCCGAAAAGGCGCAGTCCATCTGGGATATCGCGCGCCATTATACCGAAGCCTACTGGGCCGACATCAAGGCACTCAACATCCGCCAACCGGCCAAATGGTCGATCGCCACCGACTATGTTCCGCAGATGATCGAGTTCGCCAAAAGCATCGCCGACAAACATTGCTATGAGCTGGAAAGCGGGCTGTATTTCGATACCTCGACCGTCGCAAATTATGGTTCACTTGCCCGAGCACAGACCGACGAAGGCGAAGGTCGGATTGAGGCCGTCGAGGGCAAGCGCCATGCGGCCGATTTCGCGATCTGGCGCAAGACGCCGGAGGGCGAAAAGCGTCAGATGGAATGGGACAGCCCCTGGGGCCGCGGCGCGCCCGGCTGGCACCTTGAATGCTCGGTGATGTCGGGCGACCTGCTTGGTTTTCCGTTCGACATCCACACCGGCGGTATTGATCATCGCGAGATCCACCACCCTAACGAAATCGCGCAAAACCAGGCCTTTTGCCACAGCGACCACAGCGGCGCGCGGATGTGGATGCACAATAACTTCCTGATCGAACGCAGCGGCAAGATGAGCAAGAGCGCAGGCGAATTCCTGCGGGTGCAACTGCTGATCGACAAGGGCTTCCACCCCCTCGCCTATCGCCTGATGTGCCTGCAGGCGCATTACAGGAGCGAGCTGGAGTTTAGTTGGGAAGGACTGCAGGCGGCGTTCACAAGGTTGAAACGGATGGTGATGGCGGGTGCGGCGTTGCCGGGGACTTAGCCCGCCCCCGAAAGGACCGCCACGCGCTTGCTGGACCTGTTTGGGCGTTTCGATGCAGCGGTTTCGGATGATCTCAACACCGCCATCGCGTTGACCGCGCTTGAAGAGACACTGTCGCTCAAAAAGATCGATCAAGGGCAGAAGCTGCTTGCCATCGCGCAAATGGACGCAGTGCTGGGTATCGACTTGCTGCAACTTGAACGCGCCAACTTGCGGGTTCAGCCTAAAAATGCGCAAATCAGCGCAACGGAAATCGAAGCTGCCCTGACCAGCCGGAAGGAAGCCCGCGCCAACAAGGATTTCGCGGCGTCCGATGCGATCCGTGACGATCTTATTGCCAAGGGCGTAGAGGTGATGGACGGTGATTCACTCGGTTGGGACTGGAAGCTGGATGTTTGATCGGGAACGACAGAATTCCCCTCCGTCATCGCTTCGCGATGCGACCTCCCCAATGCAAGTCATTGGGGAGGATAAGACTGAGCGTTCGTTTTGCTTCCTCCCCATCGACTTGCGATGGGGAGGTGGCAGGCCGCAGGCCTGACGGAGGGGACTTCGGTGCGTCCGGAAAAACCGTTGGCTTCCATCAAACGCGCTAAGAGGTTTCGGCGCGAATTGACCAAGCCGGAAGTGATGCTGTGGCAAATTCTGCGCCAATCGCCCGGTGGACATAAATTCCGGAAACAGCACCCAGCCGGACACTATGTGCTCGATTTCTTTTGCGCGCGGGCCAATCTGGCAATTGAGGTCGACGGCTTTGCGCATGATAGCGGCGATCGACCGGAACGGGATGCAAGGCGGGATGCGTGGCTGGCTGAGCACCGGATTGATACATTGCGCATTCCTGCTGTTTTCGTTTTGAAAGACGCGACAGAAGCAGTGAATGCGATTATCGCAACAATCGAAGATCGACTTATTTGCTTTGGGAAGGCCCCTCCGTCAGTTGCTAGCGCAACTGCCACCTCCCCATCGCAAGTCGATGGGGAGGAATAGATTGTGACCAAAACCAAATTCGTGGCGTCCAGCCTGATCCGCGCGATGGTCGAGCCGCGTCTGCCTGATTGGGTCGAGGCGCATTGGTATGTTTCCAAGGATGAAGCCATGGAACTCGCGCCGCTCGCCGAAATCGGCTGGTTCGACATGGATGACAAGGCGGACATGGCGGCGCCCATCACCGCGGCAACCAACCTCAAGTGGCTCAACAGCATCTATGCTGGCGTCGATGGCATGCCGCTAGCCGAACTTAAAAAGCGCGGTACCAAAGTCACCAATGGCGCGGGCATCAACGCGATCACCATCGCCGAATATGTCGTCATGGGCATGCTGAATATCGCCAAGGGCTATCGCGAGGTGATGCACGCGCAGGACCGTCACGAATGGCTGATCGATTCGCCCGGCAAGGTTGAGCTTTACGGCTCCAAGGCATTGCTGCTCGGCTATGGCGCGATCGGCAAGCTGATCGAGGAGCGGCTGAAGGCGTTCAATGTCGATGTGACTATCGTCCGCCGCACACCGGGGCCTTCGAGCCTTGCGCCCGATGCCTGGCAGGCTCGGCTGGGCGAGTTTGACTGGGTGATCCTCGCGGTCCCCGCGACGCCCGAAACCGAGGAAATGATAGGCGCAGATGAGCTTGCCGAGATGAAGCAGAGCGCGGTGCTGGTGAATATCGCGCGCGGATCGGTGGTCGATCAGGATGCGCTGGTGAAGGCGTTGCAGGACCAGCAAATTGGTGGCGCGTTTCTCGACGTGACTACGCCCGAGCCGCTCCCTGCCGACCATCCGCTGTGGAGCCTCGGCAATTGCCATATCAGCATGCACCTGTCGGGCCGCGCGCAGGACAAGATGTTCGTTCGGTCTGCCGAACGCTTCCTAGAAAATCTGAAAAATTATCATAAAGGCGAAAGGCTGGAGCCGCTCGTCAACCTCGATCTGGGATACTGAATATGGCACATAACCCCGCAGAAATCTGGCACCGCGTCGCGCTATCGAAGGATGTCGCCGAGATTGAAAAGATCCTGCACGACGACTGTGTTTTCGAAAGCCCCGTGGTGCACACGCCACAAGTCGGCAAAGCGATCACCTCAAAATATCTCGCGGCTGCCGGACACACGCTCGGCAATGATACATTCCGCTATGTCGGCGAATGGCATCGCGAGAACAGCGCGATCCTTGAATTCACGGCTGAAATTGACGGCATCAGAATCAACGGCATCGACATGATTTCATGTGACGATGATGGCCTGATCACCCATTTCAAGGTGATGGTGCGTCCGTTGAAAGCCGTGAACATGCTTCACCAGAAAATGGTCGAGATGCTGGCAGCGATGAAGGGCTAATGCAGCGACTGCGCCTGTTTGTGCCCCTGCTTGCCGGGGCCACCTTCGGTGATCGCAGCTGGGCTGCACTTGGCGCTGGACTGGGTGTGCTGGTTGCCGGTTTGGCCGGGATTGCCATCCAGGCCGGATTTCCGGGCTTGCCTTTCCTGATCGCCCCGATCGGCGCATCTGCGGTATTGGTTTTCGCGGT
>NZ_CALMSV010000057.1 GCF_937872355.1 uncultured Sphingorhabdus sp.
TGGTTGATTGGGCTTCAGTGCAAAAGCTGGAAGCCTTGGAGTTTGTCAACCGGGACGGACGTCATCTGGCCGTCACCCCGAAAGGCTTCCCGTTGCTCGACGCCATCCTGCCGCAAATCGTTGCGATTGAGCCGACGCCCGACGCCTGATAGCATCCGCGCATGGCCGAAGCGCTGATCGCCGAATATCGTTCCTATCTTGCGGACAATCGCCGCCGGTCGGTGCACAGCGTGCGCGCCTATGTCGCGACGGCCGAACGGCTGTGCGCGTTCCTAACCGAACATATGGGCGAGCCAGCCAACCGCGCTACACTTGCCAAAGCGACCGCCGCGGATTTGCGCGCCTTCCTCGCCAACCGGCGCGGTGACGGGCTGACCAACCGCTCCACCGCGCGCGAACTTTCCGCCGTGCGCAATTTTTTGCGCTTCGCCTTGGGCGATGAAGCTGCGATCCCGGCGCTCAAAGGCCCGCGTGTTCAGCGCAGCCTGCCGCGCCCGGTCGATCCCGAAGCGGTGTTGGCGCTTGCAGGCGACGCTGCCGACAGTGCGACCGATGGCTGGATTGGCGCGCGCGATTGGGCGGTGCTGCTGTTGCTGTACGGCTGCGGGCTGCGCGTGAGCGAGGCGACCGGGTTGACCGGCGATGTGTTGCCAATGGGCCAGACATTGCGCGTCACTGGCAAGCGAAACAAGACGCGCATTGTTCCATTACTCGATAATGTGCGTGAGGCGATTGAGGGCTATCTAGAACTTTGTCCCTATCCGCCGGCCAAAGGAGAGCCACTGTTTCGCGGACGGCGCGGCGGGCCGCTATCCCCTGCCCTCATCCGCCGTGCGGTGCAGGGCGCGCGCAAGCGGCTCGGCTTGCCGGAAAAGACCACACCGCACGCACTGCGCCATAGCTTTGCAACGCACTTGCTGGCGGGCGGTGCGGATTTGCGCAGTCTGCAGGAACTCTTGGGCCATGCCAGCCTGTCTTCAACGCAGGTCTATACTGCGGTCGATACCGCTATGCTTCTGGACGAATATCTAAATTCGCATCCACGGGCTTGACTGTTTCGGGTCGGGGCTTCCAGCGCGCGAGCCGCCAGACATAGGTGACCACAATCGCCACAATCACCAGCGTCGAGAGCGGCCCGAGCCATTTTTCGACATCTTCGAATTGCGACCCAAGGAAATACCCAGCCCCAGCCAAGGCCGCGCTCCAGCCCGCGGTACCGATCGTCGAAAAGACAAGGAATCGGCGGTGCGACATGCCGAACAACCCAGCCGGGATCGAAATCAACGAACGCAGTGTAGGCAGCATTCGTGCGACAAGGACAATGGTCGAACCATATTTGCGGAACAGCGCCTCGCCGCGTTCCACCTCATGCCAGTCGAGCGTTAGCCAGCGGCTATGCTTGTCGAGAAAGCGATGCAGCCGCGCTTCGCCAAATTTGATCGCCAGCCAGAACCACAACCAGTTGCCAAGCATCGCGCCTGCCGTGCCTGCAGCAACCGTTCCGGTCAGCGTCATGTTCCCGCGTGCAGCGGATACCCCGGCCACTGTCATGATGACTTCAGACGGGATAGGCGGGAACACCGTTTCGAGCAGCATCAGAAATGCCACACCCCAGTAGCCGGTCGCATCGACCAGGTGGATGATCCAGTCTTCCATGGGAGATCAGCTCGCTTTGCGTTCCTTGAAGCGACGTTCGATCGCGACCCAGATTTTTCCAGGGGTGTCGGTGCCGTTGAACCGGTCGATCGCGACGATGCCGGTCGGTGAGGTCACGTTGATCTCGGTCAGCCATTCGCCGCCGATCACGTCGATACCAACGAAGATGAGGCCGAGTTCCTTCAGGCGCGGCCCCATCGCGGCGCAGATTTCCTGTTCGCGCGGGGTAAGCTCGGTGGCCTCCGCGCTGCCGCCGACCGCGAGGTTTGAACGGAATTCGCCTTCACCCGGGCGGCGGTTGATTGCGCCAGCAACCTCACCGTCGATCAATACGATACGCTTGTCGCCTTTCGCTACATCGGGAAGGAAAGGTTGCACCATATGCGGTTCGGGCCAGGTGGTGTTGAACACTTCGAACAGCGCACCCAAATTGTCGCCTTCGGCGGGCACGCGGAAAATCGCCTTGCCGCCATTGCCGTGGAGCGGCTTCACGACGACTGCGCCATGCTCCTTCTGGAAAGCGCGTACCTCGTCCGCCGAACGGGTGATCAGCGTCGGTGGCATGAATCGGCGATAATCGAGCACCATCACCTTTTCCGGAGCATTACGCACGCTGACAGGGTTGTTCACCACCAGCGTCTCATGCTCGATTCGCTCCAAAAGATGCGTCGCGGTGATATAGCCGACATGGAAAGGCGGGTCCTGCCGCATCAAAACGACATCCACATCCGAACCAAGATCGATCCTTTTGGGCTCGCCAAAGCGGTAATGCGCACCTGCCACGCGCTGCAGGTCATAGACCGGATGGGCAAAAGCGGTCAGCCGGTCATTGGCATCGAGGGTCAGCGTACCGACATCATAATGCCAGACATCATGCCCGCGCGACTGAGCGGCAAGCATCAGTGCAAAGCTGCTGTCGCCATTGATATTGATACCCGCCATCGGGTCCATTTGCACCGCAACGCGCAAGCCCATCTGCTGCCCTCTTCTTCTCTATCCGTGCCAGACGTTGACCAGATGGTGCGGCCAGCGCCAAGGTGCAACCAATATCACGTCGATGCGCATATTTTCAGCACCCTTGCCATAACGCGGAAGCAGTTGCTCGGCGGCAGCAGCGACGCGACGCAATCGCCAGCCGTCTATGGCGGTTGCCAGATCGGCGTGCTTCACCCTCGCCTTTACTTCGACAAAAGCGATCGTTTTTCCGCGCCGCGCGATCAGATCCACCTCACCGCGAGGTGTCTTGAGCCGTTGGCCGACAATGCGCCAGCCATGCATTCGAAGCCACCAAGCCGCGATGGTCTCGCCCCGCCGCCCGCGCATTTCGGCCAGTTCACGGCGGTTGGTCATGTGCTGGATTTGAGTGCCATGGCGCGTTCGTAAACCTCCGCCCGGTCCACGCCAAAGCGTTTGGCGATATCCTTGGCGGCCTTGGCGGGCGGCAGGTTTTCGAGTGCCGCCATGAGCGCAGCCTCATAATCGCCTTGCTCGGCTTGTACCTCCCCCGGCGGCCCGACAATCAGCACGATCTCACCCTTGGGCTCAGCCGCCGCATAGCGTTCAGCCAATTCAGGGAGTGTACCCGAGACCACTTCCTCGAACTTCTTGGTCAACTCGCGCGCGACCACCGCCTCGCGGGGGCCCAACTGTTCGGCCAGCGCCGCCAGCGTTGCCCCCAGCCGCGGGCCGCTTTCGTAAAACACCAAAGTAGATTTTACATTCCCGATTTCGGCAATCACATCCGCCCGCGCCTTGGCTTTCGAAGGCAGGAAACCCGCGAACAGAAAGCGGTCGGTCGGTAAGCCGGAAATCGACAGCGCGGTTACGACTGCACTCGCTCCGGGAGCAGTACTGACCGGAATTCCTGCTTCCCGCGCTGCACGCACCAGTTTGTATCCGGGGTCGGAAATCAGCGGAGTTCCGGCGTCTGAAACAAGCACGACAACGCCCTCACGCGCCGCCGCAAGCAATGCTTCGCGATCCGCCTCGCTGCTATGGTCGTGATAGGGCCGCATACGCTTTTTGAGACCCAGATGATGCAGCAATTTGCCTGTCACGCGGCTATCCTCGACCGCAATCAAATCGGCTGCGCGGAGCATTTCAACGGCTCGTTGTGACAAATCTGCCAGATTGCCGATCGGGGTGGCGACAATGTAGAGGCCGGAATCGATTGCCTTTGCCGGTTTTTCCGGCTCTGATGCAGAAAAATCATAAAGGTCGGAGGACATGGACATGACCATTGCAGCAAGCTTGGCTGCGCCGCAAGCGCAGTCGGAAACGATCTGGTCGACGGCCAAGCGCGCAACCGCGCTTTTCGCACTGATGTTCCTCGCTGCCTGTCAGTCTGTCATTCCGAAAGGCGGTCAAGCTCCGGATGGCCCGCCGCCGGTTGAATCCCCTGACCCCGGCAATGTCGTCCTTTCGGACGGTGATCGCCACCGTGTTGCCCTGTTGCTACCCGTCACGGGCGCAGATAGTGACGTCGGCCAGTCGATTGCCAATGCGACCACGCTGGCGCTGCTCGATACGCGCAACACCAATATCCGCATGACGACCTATGATACCGCATCGGGTGTCGATGCAGCGGCGAAAAGGGCGGTGGCTGACGGCAACAAATTGATCCTCGGCCCGCTGCGCAGCGACGATGTGGTCGCGGTGGCCAATGTCGCAAGGCCCGCAGGCGTGCCGATGATAAGCTTTTCGAACGACGTCGGCTCGGCGGGTCCGAATGTGTTCCTGCTTGGCCCTCTGCCCTCTCAGTCGATCGACAGGGGCGTCAAATATGCCCAGACGCAAGGATATACCCCCTTCGGTGGCATCGTACCCAAGTCGGTCTATGGCCAGCGCGCGCTATCGAACCTGACCAATTCGGTGCGTGCGGCCGGCGGTGCACTGGTTTCGGTGCAGGAAATTGATGGCTCGACCGTCTCGATTGATGCCGCAGTGCGCAAGCTGAATGCCGCTGGCATCATGGATGCTGTATTGATCGCCGACAATGGACGGGTTGCGATTGCAACGGTGCCTGCATTGCGCAAGGCTGGCCTGTCCAGTGCCAAGGTGCTCGGTACAGATCTTTGGAATATCGATGCAGGTGTTGCTGCTAATCCGATGCTGCGCGGTGCGTGGTTTGCCAGCGTATCGGACACGATGTTTCGCCAATATGCCGACAAATATCGCGCCCGCTTCGGTCGCGCGCCTTCGCGCCTGTCGAGCCTTGGCTATGACTCGGTGCTGTTGGTCGCTCGCGTTGCACAAAACTGGAAAGTGGGCACGCGCTTTCCGGTCGCTCGCCTGACCGATCCGGACGGCTTTATCGGCATCGATGGCGCCTTCCGCTTTGCGCCTAATGGCATGTCGGAGCGTATGCTTGAGGTGCAAGAGGTGCAGGCGGGCAAATTTGTCACCATCGATCCTGCCCCGCGCGGCTTTGCACCCGCTAAGTAGCGAAAAGGCACATGCCGATTGAACAGGCCCGCCGTTATATGGGGGCTGCGCTAGATCTGGCGCGGCAAGCTGCTGCGGCTGGCGAAGTGCCGGTGGGAGCCATCGTCGTCAAGGACGGCAAGATTGTCGGCCGCGGCGGCAACCGCCCCGTTGCCGACCACGACCCCACGGCGCATGCCGAAATCGTCGCGATGCGCGAAGCAGCCGCGGAACTTGGCACAGACCGTCTCATCGGCTGTGACCTCTGGGTGACACTCGAACCTTGCGCAATGTGCGCCGGGGCCATAGCCCATGCCCGTATCGCACGGCTCTATTACGGAGCCAGCGACCCGAAAGGCGGCGCTGTCGAGCAAGGCCCCCGGCTGTTCGAACAACCAACGGTGCATCACAGACCTGAAATATATGGCGGAATTTGTGAGGATGACGCCGCGGAGTTATTAAAGAATTTCTTTGCAGACAAACGATAAGCTCACGTGAATTTACTTGATGGGAATGAAGCTTCCTGCAAGTCTATCGGTCATGCTTTCAAAACTGTTCATCACGCTGTTCAGCACCACGCAATTTGCAACTGTCCCATCTCCGCCCGTAATTACGATATCTCCACCAACTTCTAATGTAGCACCAGCACGAAACATGCTGGTCCAATTTGTTGCCGAAAGTAGCAAATGCTCGGATGAAACGCTCGACACGGCAGCATTTCTCAAAAGTAACGTCGCCCTCATTCCCGTCCGCCCGAACGATCCACTGAACAATGTCGATATTGAATTTCGGATTGATGAAAATGGTCGGGCATTGGGCGTTACCAAGACAGGCACGGATAAGTTTGCAAGCTGGACCAGTGACATCGCACCTGCCGTTGCAGCAAGTCGTTTCACCCCCGGAAAATCCCGTTTTGGCTGCACAGTCAAATATGTTCCGCATATTTCCGAAATTGCCGATGCTCCGCTAAATACAGTTTTCGAATATTCTATCTTTCCAAATATGGGCAATCAGCGGCCAATATTCGATCGGCTCAAGCCTGATGGGGCAACATGTTTCAACAGCGCGCCTGCTGTCCTGACACGAGCCTACCCCGACTTCACAAAGATTCCCGCCACGCCTGGTCAAACCGACTGGTCAATGACCCAGTTCGATATCGATGCATCCGGCAAACCAGTAAATCTGCGCACTGTTGGAGGCACTGGCAGCAATGCGCTCGACAAGACATCTCGCGATGCAATCGCGCGCTCCGAATTTGCAAAAGAGCCGAAAACGGGTTGTCTTTACCCATATCGACGGGTGGCAGGAACGCTTGCTGCGCCGGAATTTCCAGAGGAAGATGCATTTCGCTCTGAAAATGCAAACTGCCCAAAGGATATTATCTGGGCGACGCATCATCCAGCGACCTACCCCGATAGATTCCGCAAACGATATATCGAAGGCTGGGCGATCATAGTCTTTGATGTCGCACCTTGGGGCAGCACCGGAAATGTCCGTATTGCCGCCGCTGAACCCGCTGCCGACTTCGGTGTGGCGGCAAAGCAAGTTGTCGAGCTTCGTAAAGTCAAGGATCCCGGCCAAGGCTTTACAGGCTGTGTCGAGCGGGTCGTTTTTAAAATGGGTAAGCCACAGCCGCCAAGCGAGGGCGAGGGAATCTAGAATTTCCGGCTGATGGCGGAGCCTTCACTGTCAGGCCAAATGCTCCCCGAAAAACGCCAACGTTCTTTGCCACGATAATTCTGCGGCTGCCTTATCGTAGCGCGGTGTCGTGTCATTGTGGAAGCCGTGCTGTGTGCCGGGGTAATAGTGCACCTCAAACGGTTTCTGGTTCGCCAGAAGTGCCGCCTGATAGGGCAAGGCACCTGCATTGATGCGCTCGTCATTCTCGGCATAGTGGATCAGCAGCGGGGCCTTGATCGAGGGCACTTCTGCTGCGGTCGGTTGGCGGCCATAATAGGGCACAGAAGCCGATAATTCAGGGCAGGCCACCGCAAGCGCGTTGCATATGCCGCCGCCATAGCAAAATCCGACCGCACCGACCTTGCCGGTCGATTTCGCATGCAGGCGGAGGAAATCGAATGAAGCGATAAAATCTTCGAACAGTTTCTTGGGATCGAGCTTGGCCTGCAATTCACGACCCTTGTCATCGCTTCCCGGATAGCCGCCAACCGAGGAGAGACCGTCAGGCGCAAAGGCCAGATACCCTGACTTTGCCAGTCGCCGCGCGACATCTTCAATGTAGGGGTTGAGCCCGCGATTTTCGTGAATGACCAACACTGCCGGTATCTTGCCCTTTGCCTTGGCAGGCATAGCCAGCAGTCCGGAAATTGCGCCATGGCCTTTAGCGCTCGATACAGACGGGCGCTCGGTCTTGATTGACGGATCGTCCGCCTTCACATGCTGCGCCAAAGCATAATCGGGGCGCAACTGGTCAAAAATCATCGCCCCCGTCACGCCCGCTGCTGCAAACTTCGCCGCACGTTCGATGAATTCGCGCTTGCTCAGCTTGCCATGAACATAGCCGTCAAAAATTTCGAGGATCGCCGGTTGGAAATCGGCGGCGGTTTTACGCTCCGACATCGTCAATGCACAAAGCGCGCGACGACGTCGCGATAGCTGCGGCTGACCTTCACCTGCGCGCCCGATTCAAGGATCAGGAAGCATTCGCCATTGGTGTGTGGTTTCACCTGCCGGACGAGATCGAGATTGACGATCTTCGAACGGTGCACGCGCTGGAAGGTGCGCGGATCGAGCCTTTTTTCGAGGTCCTTCATCGTCTCGCGCAGGATCAGCGAATTGTCGGCGGTGATGATGCACATATAGTCGCCTGCGGCCTCGATGCGTTCGATGGTATCGACATCGACGCGGAAGATCTGGCCGCGATCCTTCACATTGATCAGTTTTTCGAACCGTCCGCTCGACATCTCTTCGTCGGCAGGCGGCAGGTTTTCAGCCGCATCCGGCGCTACCTCGCTGATGACGTTGCGAAGGCGCTCCACCTCTTCCGAAGTCCGCTTGTCGGCCAGTCGGTTGCGAACGCGCTCCATGGTATCGGCAAGCCGGTCGGGCTCGACCGGTTTCATCAAATAGTCGATGGCCTGCGCTTCGAATGCCTTGATCGCATGCTCGCTATAGGCGGGGACGAAGACGAAGAGCGGCGGATCAAAGTCCATCACGCCCCGCACAACAGAAAAAACGTCAAATCCGGGCATCTGGATGTCGAGGAAGACCAGATCCGGTTTCAACGTCTTGATCTTGCGGATCGCCTCTCGCCCATTCAGGCATGTGGCGACAATTTCTACATCGTCAAAGGCTTCCAGACGCAGCTGGAGGCCCTGTGTCGCCAATTTCTCGTCATCGACGAGGATGGTGCGAATAGTCATGCGGTTACTGCTCCTTGAACACCGACGCCCGCTGTTACCGCCGGTGCTTCGATGGCTTTTGTTTCGCCCCCGCTGTTGTTGGTTTGATAGGGGAATTCTATCACAACCTCAAATCCTCCGCCGCTCCTTGTATAGCTGTCAAAACGCTGTTCATCGCCATAGGCCTGCAATAGTCGCTCGCGCGTGTTGGCCATGCCGACCCCTGTCGACAATTTGGGGTCGGGAAGGCTTGCCTGCAACCCCGGCCCTGAATCGGATACGATTATGCGAACACGATCGCCTACACGCCGGGCGTTGATCGAAATGTCGGCGCCATCCTCTTGCGGAGTGACGGCATATTTGATCGCGTTTTCGACGAGCGGTTGAAGCAGTAATGATGGCACCAGTGCATCTTTAACGGCATCATCAATATCAAACTCCGTACGCAACCGCTCTTCGAATCGCATCTTCTCAATATCGAGGTAAAGTTTCAGTGTTTCGACCTCACTTGCCAAGGTCACTTTCGCGGTCGTTTCATTGATCAATGTAAAGCGCAGGAAAGATGACAGTCGCGACAGCATCGCATTGGCCTGCTCGGTCTGTTTCAACAGCACGAGCGTCGAAATGCTGTTCAACGTGTTGAACAGGAAATGCGGGTTCAATTGATAGCGCAGCATCGTCAATTGCGCGCTTGTCGCCGCCGCTTCCAGCCGCAAAAGCTGGTCCGCCTGTTCCTCTGCGCGAACGAAATAGTTGATCGCATAATAGAGCGCTGACCAGGCGACAAGCAAAACGCCGTTGATGAAGATCGCACCGACCATCAACTGGGCAAACGGCGTTGCGTCCGCACCTTCACGGATCGTTTGCAAGACCCAGACGTCGATATAGGCATAAATCAGCGTTGCCAGGATCACGGAAACGCCGGTGACACCCCAGGTAAGAAGCGGTCGTCGGTCAATGACATTACGGAACACGACCGACAAGATTAGCGAAACCGAAAAACCGGTGACCGCTGAAATCAATACAGGCACCAGCGCGCTGAACGGCTGGCCATTGGCGATAGTGGACGCGCTGCGCACCAGCGCCGCCCCGCCCCAGCCCGCGCTATGCAGGTTCCAGAACGCCCGGTTCTTGTCCGAAAAGAAGGGCTGGTCACCCAGTTCGAGTACGGCCATCCCCATTGTCTAGCGCGATTTTCCTCGAGCATGAAGCCCTAGTTTCGCAAAAAGGGCGGCGTTTTCGACGAGTACCAAGGCCAAAGAAAAGGGCCGCCCCGTAAAGGACGGCCCAGTGTGGCATCTAGCCAGTTAGGGAGGAAAGCGTGCCCCAAATGATAGGCACGTACCCTGATTAGCGGATTATGGTTAAAGAAGGCTTAACGCCGGATTCAGCAGCTAGCCGAACGCCGCCCCTCAACCGAAAAGGAGAAAGGGGATCCATCATGGATACCCTGAGACTGGATTTGGATCAGGCGCGGCGATTCCTTGCGGATCGTGGTAAGCCCCTGCCCCGAACCCTTGCAGCTATAGCTGATCGTGACCGACGTCGGTGTCGAACGGACGACGAAATGGCTACACTGGGCATTTGCCCCGTGCTTAATCTGCGCCAGCATCCTTGGATCGCCCACGCAATATTGGCTAACACCGGCCGTCGATGTTCCACCGCCCACTGCGCGCAACTGCCACATCCCGCGTTCAAGCGATTGCAGCAAGTCGGGGGTCTCGGACTGCGCGGCAATGCCCATGGCAGCCGTTCCAACCGCTAGAAAAGCGGCAATGCCCAACTTCAATCTTGAAAATTTCATGCTTCTGCGTTCCGTCGTTTCACTTGCCCCAGCGACCCGACCCGATGTTCTAATTCGGCTATTACCGATTGATTGTAACCGTCGCCACGATAAACCGTGGCCTATGAACGATGAATGACACGAATTTGGTTAATCGTGACTGAACAGTTCGGTGCGTTTAGTTGTTGAGGCTGGCCAGACTGATCGGGAATTTGCGCGAGCAAAATTCGCAATTGACGACAATATCGCCTGCTTCATCTGCCATGTCGGCGCGGTCGCTGGCCGGAAAGCGCGCGATCACATCGCGGATATGATGCGGATCGCATCGGCAGCCTTTGGTCATCGGCTGCCCTTCGACGATCCGGACCTCCTGCTCCTCATGAAACAGCCGCCAGGCGATTTCTTCGAGCGGAAGCGCGGGATCGGCAAGCTCGTCAGGCTTGATCGTTTCTGAAAGGATACGGACATGTTCCCAATCGGGATGCTCGCCGCGCGCCTCGATACGCTCACGGCCTTCTTCGCCATCGGGCAGATGCTGCACCAATATGCCGCCAGCTACACAGCGACCGTCGACATGGTCGATCGCGATGCGGATAAATGTCGGGATTTGCTCGGACTGGTCGAAATATTGCATTGCCGCTTCGGAAAGATTGGCGCCCTCCAATGGCACGATGCCCTGATAGCGACCGCCGCCTTGCGCTTCCGGCAATGGACGATCGAATGTGACCGCCAGATAACCTTTGCCGAACAGCGCGAAAAGATTAGGATCCGATGGCACCTCGGCCAGCTTCGCCAGATCAAACTGCGCATAGCCGCGCACCGCGCCGTCGATATAATCGGTGACAAGTAAGGACAGCGGGCCATTCTCGGTCTGCGCCTGTATCGTCAGCTGACCTTCCCGTTCCTTGAGCGTCGTGCCGAGCAAAGCCGTCAGCACCAGACCTTCGGCGAGGATTTTCTCGACCGTTGGCGGATAGGCATGTGCCGAAAGCACGTCGTTGAGTACGGCATCGAGCCGCACCAGCCGTCCGCGCGCGTTGAGCGCGGGTATCGAAAAGCGCAAAGGCTGATCGCAGCGCGTTTCCGACTGGTCTGCCATCAGATCTTGTCGAAACACCACAGCAATATGGATTTCTGGGCGTGCAACCGATTTTCGGCCTCATCCCAGATCACCGATTGCGGGCCGTCGAGTACGTCGTCGGTCGCCTCTTCGCCACGGTGCGCTGGCAAGCAGTGCAGGAATTTGGCATCGGCCTTCGCTCCTGCCATCAACCGGTCATTGACCTGATAGGGCATCATCGCGGCAATCTTGTTATGTGCATGTTCTTGCCCCATCGATACCCAGGTATCGGTGACGACAACGTCGGCACCTGCAACCGCCTCGGCAGCATCGCGAGTGACGGTGATATTGGCCCCTTCAGCGCGCGCTGCCTCGATAAAGGCGGGATCGCTGTCATAGCCTTGTGGCACGCCGATGCGGACGTTGAACTTCATCAAGCCAGCAGCTTCGACAATCGAGTTGAGCACATTATTGCCATCGCCCAGCCAGGCGACTTCAAGCCCTGGCAATGCCTTGCCATGCTCAACCCGCGTCAGCAGGTCGGCGACGATCTGGCACGGGTGCGAAAGATCGGTCAGTCCATTGATCACCGGGACGCTCGAATAGGCGGCCAGTTCCTCGATCTTGGCATGATCATCGGTGCGGATCATGATGGCATCGACATAGCGCGAAAGCACACGCGCGGTATCGGCGATGGTCTCGCCTCGCCCCAACTGCATCTGGCCCGAGGCCATGAACATGCTGTCGCCGCCCAATTGCTTGATCGCCATTTCGAACGAAGCCCGGGTGCGGGTCGAATTCTTCTCGAAAATCATCCCCAGCGTGTGCCCGGCCAGCGGCGCATCGGCATCTGCCTTGCCCTTGGGCCAGCCAGCACGCGCCGCCTTGCGGTCAATGGCATCATTGATCATCGCCGCAATGGCATCGGCGCCCGCATCAGCGAGATTTAGGAAGTGCCGGGTCACGCCGCTTGCGGCATCTGATAGTCGCGCGCACCGGCCGACAGCCGTTCGATGCATTCGGCGATATGATCTTCATTGATCACCAGCGGCGGCAATACGCGAAACACATTCTCGCCCGCAGCAACGGTCAGCAAGCCATGATTGTCGCGCAGATGCGCCACGAAATCGCGGCTGACGGCGGGATCCTTCATCTTGATGCCGAGCATCAGGCCCTTACCGCGGATTTCCTCGAACAGGTCATCATGGTTGGGGATCAATTGCTCGAATGCGGCGCGCAGGCGATCGCCCATCGCGGTCACATGCTCAAGGAAACCGGGTTCGGTCATCACATCAAGGATCGCCTGCCCGGCTGCCATGGCGAGCGGATTGCCGCCATAGGTCGAGCCATGCGTGCCCGCGACCATGCCCTTGGCGGCTTCTTCGGTCGCAAGGCATGCGCCGAGCGGGAAGCCGCCGCCAATGCCCTTGGCCGAGGTCAATATGTCGGGCGTGATGCCATAATGTTCATAGGCCCACATCTTGCCGGTGCGGCCATAGCCGCACTGGATTTCGTCGAGGATGAGGAGCAGACCATGCTCGTCACACGCCTTGCGCAGACCCTGAATGAACTCGGGCGTACCGGCGGTCATCCCGCCTTCGCCCTGCACCGTTTCAACAAGGAAACCGGCAGTTTCATCGTCAATCAGCGCTAGCGCGCCTTCGAGATCGTTGAACTTCGCATAGGCAAAGCCGGGCAGCAGCGGTTCGAAACCGTCGCGCATCTTCGCCTGATCGGTCGCCGAAATCGCACCAAGCGAGCGGCCGTGGAAGGCGTTTTTGAAGGTGATCAGCTTGTGACGCTGGGGGTTGCCATTGGCGAAATGGTAACGGCGCGCGGTCTTGATCGCGCATTCGATCGCCTCGACGCCCGAATTGGTGAAGAACACGGTGTCGGCAAAGCTGTTGTCAACAATGCGCTGCGCCAGCGCCTCACCCTGCGGGCTGCCATAAAGGTTCGAAACATGCATCAGCGTCGCGGTCTGTTCGCAAATCGCCTTGGTGAGATGCGGATGGCCATGACCCAATGCGTTCACCGCAATACCTGCGGCAAAATCCAGCGCACGACGGCCATCCTCGCCAATCAGATAGCATCCCTCGCCTCGCACCGGCCGGAACCCGCAACGGGGATAGACGGGCATCAGGGGGGTGATCGACATGGCTGGGTCCTTTCCATTTGGCCAAAAGGCAAAAAGCGGCCCCGCGGGACCGCCATTGCTAAAATCCAGCTATAAGCCTGCCCAAATGGCGAATCAACCCCTTGGCTCCCCTCCCGCTTGCGGGAAGGGGATTCATCCCAGCAGCGTGTTGATGTTGATCTGATTGGTCAGTGTCCTGTGCACGGGGCATTTTTCGGCAATCTCGATCAGCTTCATACGCTGTTCGTCATCAAGAGGGCCTTCGAGGCGAACGACACGGTCAATCATGTCGACAGGCTTTCCGCCATTCTCACCCGCACGTTCCTCCTTGGAGTGCTCAAGCGTTACATGCACTTTCTCGAGTGGCCAGCCTTTGCGCGCCGCATACATCTCCAAGGTAATCGAAGTGCAGGCACCCAGTGCCGACAGCAATAGTTCATAGGGCATCGGGCCGTTGTCGATACCGCCGTCTTCAACCGGCTCGCCCGCTGCCCATTCATGCACGCGCGCCTTTATCAGTTGGGAGTATGTGCCGTCGGAGCTTTCAACCGTTGCGCAGGGGTTATCCTTCATTCTGCTTATCCTTTTCGCGTTTGGCTGCGTTGATACGGCGTTGGAGATAGCCGTAGAGCAACAGATGTGCGCCCACCAGAAGCAGTACCACAATGATGCCTGACTTTATCACGACCGTTCAGCCTCCTTCCCGCGGGTTACCTATGCTATCCCAGTTCCGCCCGCGCTGCTTCCCAATTCTTTCCATCAAAAGCCTGAATTCGCGCTTCCAGGCCATGATCTTGATCAAGGCAGCGAAAATTGATACTCCATGCTTCGGGGTGCGACCGCGGCTGGTAAAAGGACTTCACCCCGCATGTGCTGCAGAAAAGATGCTCGGCTGCGCCTGTTCCGAAACGGTAGGAGGTCAGCGCTTCACGCTCCGTCAGCAACTCAAAATCGCCGTGCGGAACGATCAGGTGCAGGAAGCCGGTGCGGCTGCACATTGAGCAGTTGCAATCGAGCAGCTCGACCTTGTTCGAAGCAAGACCGAGGCGAAACCGCACGGCGCCGCAATGGCAACCACCCTGAACCATGATATCCTTGCTCAAGCCGCTTTGTTCCTTTCAGCTTCGTTCGGGTCAAACATATTGGATCGGCTAACTTTAATCACTCAAAGAGACTTCGCGCCTAAAGCTTCCATTGTCAGGAGCCTTTTCCCATGAAGTTCATTACCCTCCAATCCCGTGGTGGCAATTATCTTGTCGTTGCCTCGAACATCGCATGGCTGCGCTCTGCGGAGAACGGCCAAACGCAGATCGGCATTGTCGGCGGCTCACCCTTGCTGGTCACGGGGACTATTGAAGAGACGGCAGCAACTATATTGGCCGAATCCAGCAAAACAGCCTGAACGGAATAATCCCGCCTGCTCTGCGGCTCAGGATGCCTCGGCAGGCGCAATCGCCTTGTTCAATGCCGCACTGGGTAAATTAAGCGCGCGCAGCATCGCCCAGATTTCTTCGCGGGCATTGTGCTGTGGCTTGCCCAGTTCGGGAATGGCCTCTAGGTCAAACAGCGTCAGTCCCATCGGGAACAGTTCACGATAGGTTACGCGCTCGCGCAGGCCGGGAACGATGCGGAATCCCGCCACAGGCGCGATCTTCTCGAGCGCGTCCAATACCTTGCGTTCATTCTTGGTGGCAAAGTTGCGCGACCGGTTTTGCATAACCACCCAGTCGAGCGCCTTGGGGCGGATCGCCATACCCGGCTCTTTCAGATGCTCTACCAGCCGCGCAAAATTGCCGAGCGTGCGGAGCTCGCCGGTGCGCGGATCGATGCGCCCCAGCATATCAAGATCGATGAAGCTGTCATTCACCGGCGTGATGATTGTATCGGCCATGAAGATCGCCTTGCGCGCAATCGGCGAGTCATGCCCGCCGACATCGATGATGATGAAATCATGGTGGATGCGCGCCATGCGCAGCTTTTCCTCGAGTTCATTCTCATTTTGCTGCGCGAGCATAATCTGCTCCGGCCCGGGCAACTTCACACCAAATTCGCGTTCGCTCTCCTGCCTTGCCCACAGCGCGTGGTGCAGCGTCAACTGGCGCAAATCAACGTCAAGCGCGGCTACGCTTTCCCCGGCATTGCACAGCGCGATGCACGTGTGAAAGGCGGAGGTCGATTTGCCTACCCCGCCCTTTTCATTGGCAAAGACGATGATGTGCCCGCGCTGCCCACCGACCGGATATTTCATCCATGAAGGTGTTTCCTGCACCTGTTGTGGGAATGCAGGCGCGCTATCAAATGACGGATAAGAGGGTGCCGGTGAAAGCGGCGCGGGTGGCCACTGGCTATCGTCAAACGGGCGTGGTGGCGGCAGTGCCTGCCGCTTTGGTTTTCGCCGGAATAGATGCGCAAAGAATCCCAACTGGCCAGACCTCCAATGCGAGCCTGATGGCGAAAAGCAGCAGGGCTTTCAACCCTGCCGCATCAAGCCGGCGGAGCCGCCGGTTTCAGCTTGAACCCCATATAGGCATTAGCCGCCACCGCCGCGCACAGATCGCGATAGGCCCCGACGCCGCCCGCATAAGGCATGAAGACACGCGGTTTGCCGGGGATGTTCGCGCCCAGATACCAGCTGTTGGCAAAGTTATAGACGGTGTAGTTCGACACTTCGTTGACATGTTCGACCCAGAATTCCTGCGCATGCGCGGTCGGCTCAATCTCAACCATCATATTGTCGCGCATGAATACGAACAGATCGGCGAGCCATTCGACATGCTGCTCGATCGAAACAACCATGTTGGACAGCACCGACGGGCTGCCCGGGCCGGTAATGGTGAACAGGTTGGGGAAACCGGAAACCATCAGGCCCAGATAGGTTTTGGGCCCTTCCGCCCAGCTATCAACCAGAGTACGGCCTTCGCGCCCCTTAATGTCCATGCGTGTCAGTGCGCCCGTCATCGCATCAAAGCCGATCGCGAAAATGATCGCATCGACCTCATATTCCTTTTCGCTGGTGGCGACGCCCTTTTCGGTAATCGTATTGAGCGGGGTTTCGTTAAGGTCGATCAGTTCGACATTGGGGCGGTTGAAATTCTGGTAATAGCCTGTGTCGACGCACAGCCGCTTGGCGCCAAAAGGATAGCTTTTCGGGGTCAATTTCTCCGCAACTTTGGGATCGCGAACGATCTCGCGGATTTTTTCGGCAGCAAATTCGGCGATAAGGGCGTTGGCATCAGGATTGGCCGACTGGTCAGCAAACGCCCCCAATATGGCAAAGCCACCTTCGGCCCAGCGCTCCTCATAGACCTTGCGCCGTTCATTGTCGCCGGTTTCCACGGCCTTTTGTTCATTGGGTACCGAAGACATGAACCCGCCCAGCGTCTGCCGCTGCGCCATGCGGTTTTCGGCACGGTTGGCGAGCCAGTTTTTGCGCACCTCCGGGTTGGCCGGGCCATTATGCGCCGGAACGCTGTAATTGGGCGTGCGTTGGAACACATAAAGCTGCCCCACTTGCCCGGCGATCTCGGTGATTGACTGGATCGAGGAGGAACCGGTGCCGATAACGGCAACGCGCTTTCCGGTAAGATCAACGCCTTCATGCGGCCAGCGCCCGGTGTGATAGGTCGGCCCCGTAAAACGCTCCTGCCCCGGGAAATTGGGCTCATTCGGCACCGAAAGGCAGCCCGTTGCCGAGACGCAGAAGCGCGCATGGACGCTGTCGCCTTTTTCGGTATCGACGCGCCATAGATGGTTTGCGGCATCATAATGCGCCGATTTCACGCGTGCATTGAACTGGATGTCGCGGCGCAGATCAAAACGATCGGCAACATGGTTCAGGTAACGCAGGATTTCCGGCTGGCTGGCATAACGCTCGGTCCAAACCCATTCCTCTTCAAGCTCGGGGCTAAAGGAGAAGCTATATTCCTGGCTCTCGATATCGACCCGCGCGCCGGGATAGCGATTCCAGTACCAGGTCCCGCCAACATCATGCCCGGCCTCAAATACCTTGGCCGAAAGCCCGACTTCGCGCAGTTTGTGCAGCATGTACATGCCAGCCATGCCGGCACCGATGATGATGACATCGTAATCGTACTTCATGTGCTTCCTCTCCCCATGATCCAGTCGCGCTGGTTACAGCGCGACAGAATCACCCGACAGGATACACAAAAAGGGCAGATGCCAAAGGGGTAGTTGCTACTCCACCGTCACCGACTTCGCCAAATTCCTCGGCTGATCGACATCGGTGCCCTTGGCGCAGGCCACATGATAGGCGAGCAACTGCACCGGCACGGCATAGACCAAAGGCGCAATAAGCGGATGGACGTGGGGCATTTCGATGGTGGCGAGGCAGCCTTCGCCGGCTTCGGCCAGCCCTTCGGCATCGGAGATCAGAACGATCTTGCCGCCGCGCGCGCGCACTTCCTGCATATTACTGACGGTCTTTTCAAACAGCGGGCCGCTCGGCGCGAGGACGATCACCGGCACCGCCTCATCAATCAGCGCAATAGGGCCGTGCTTCATCTCTCCCGAAGCGTAACCCTCGGCATGGATATAGCTGATTTCCTTCAGCTTTAGCGCGCCTTCAAGCGCGAGGGGATAATCGGGGCCACGGCCCAGATAGAGCACATCGCGCGCCGGGGCGATCAAGTGCGCCATTGCCGCAATATCCTCATCATGTGCCAGCGCGGCGTTCAATGCGGCGGGGGCCTCGATCAGGTGGCGGACGATTTCCCGTTCTTCTTCAGCCGATAGCTTGCCCTTCACCAGCGCGAGGTGCGCTGCGAGTGCGGCGAGCACCGCAAGCTGGCAAGTGAAGGCCTTGGTCGAGGCGACACCGATTTCCGGCCCGGCATGGGTGGGGAGTAGCAGGTCTGCCTCGCGCGCCATGCTCGACGTCGGCACGTTGACGACGACAGCAATGGTCTGGCCATTTTCCTTGCAATGCTTGAGCGCGGCGAGCGTATCCGCCGTCTCGCCCGACTGGCTGATGAACAGCGCGAGGCCACCTTCCTCCAACACCGGATCGCGATAGCGGAACTCCGATGCGACATCGATGTCGACCGGCACACGAGCAAATGTTTCGAACCAATATTTGGCGACCATGCCTGCGTAGAAACTGGTGCCGCAGGCGACAATCGTGATACGCTTCACACCAGCCAGATCGAAATCCATCTGCGGCAGCGCGACGGTCTGTTCGAGCGGGCGGATATAGGAAGAGAGCGTCTGCGCAACCACGGTGGGCTGCTCGAAAATCTCTTTCTGCATATAATGGCGGTAATTACCCTTTTCGATCGCCGCTGCCGACACACCGCTGGTGGTGATTTCGCGCTGGACCGGATTATTGTTCTTGTCAAAAATCTGCGCGCCTTCGCGGTAGACGATGACCCAATCACCTTCCTCCAGATAGGCGATCTTCTGCGTCAGCGGCGCGAGCGCCAGCGCGTCCGAACCCAGATAGGTTTCGCCATCGCCATAGCCGACGACCAGCGGACTGCCGAGCCTAGCGCCAATCAGGAAATCGGGATTTTCACGGAAAGCGATAGCGAGCGCAAAGGCCCCGCGCAGTTGTGGCAACACGGCTTTCACCGCCTCGGTCGGCGATTGGCCAGCTTCGATCTGTTCGCTGACCAGATGTGCAACGACCTCGGTATCGGTCTCGCTTTCAAAGATGCGGCCACGCGCCGTCAACGCATCGCGCAGCGGCTTGAAATTCTCGATAATGCCGTTGTGGACCAGCGCAACCTCACCCGTTGCATGCGGGTGCGCGTTGCTGGTGGTCGGTGCGCCATGCGTCGCCCAGCGTGTGTGTGCAATGCCGATATTGCCCGGCGCGGGGTTGCCGGCCAGTTCCTTGACCAGATTATTGAGCTTCCCCTCCGCACGGCGACGGATCAACTGGCCGTCAAGCACGGTGCAGACCCCGGCGCTGTCATAGCCCCGATATTCCATCCGCCGCAGCCCATCGACCAGACGGTCTGCCACAGCTTCTTTGCCGACGATGCCAATAATGCCGCACATGATATTTGCTTTCTATGGGGTAGTATAAGGGACACGGATTCCCGGCATTTTTGCTGGAAAATCCTTGGTGTTTCGGGTGATCAAGATCGCGCCATTCACTTGCGCCGTTGCCAATATATAGGCATCCATCAACTTCATTGGAGAACGGTAACGAATGTCAGCAGCCGCGCTGGCAATACGTGCGTCGATTTCGACAACCTCAAGAGAAGAGAGCGTTTGTTGAAGCGTATCGCGTTCTTCAAGCGGCACGCCGGCCAACAGCTCGGTCCAGACAACACGGCTGATCCGGTGCTTCCGATAGCGGGACAGTTCTGCGATAGCCTTTCGGCTATCGTTCAACCAGTCGATCAATATGTTGGTGTCAAAAAACGGATCGGACACAAATCAGATATCTTCGTAAGGTCTGCGGTCTTCGCGCATCGACCTTTGATATTCTACGGCATCCCCAATGTCGGTTTTGTGCTTCCACAATCCAGCCCCGCGCGCGATCCAATCCTGATTATCGGCATTATGGATAAGATACAGCTTCACCGCCTCCCGAATTGCCGCTGCGCGCGAGCTTTTCTTTTTGGACGCGACGGCATCGAGTTTCTCGATATCTTCGTCAGGAATGTCGGTCAAAATACGCATAATGATATATTGATATCATATCATGATATCATGTCAAGATCAGCTTGCGCAATTTGGAAAATGGCAGAGCAGGACCTGGGTCGGCATTAAACAGAATTGCGACCGTCCGTTGTGCCTTAAGTTCGGTCAACAGCATTGCGGAAAAGCCGCTGATAAAGCCGTAATGCATGATATTTGGGTGAGGATCCGACGCAGGTGAAACCAACAAACCGCACCCATATTGCACATCGCCATAATGCGCATCCTCAGGAGAGAAGCGGTTAGCGCCCGACAAACGGCCATCCCGCAACCGCCCAGGTGCAAGCATGATCTGCAGATGCGCCGGATCGAGCAGTCTTCCATTGAGAAGCGCGTGATGCCAGCGGCAAAGATCGCTCGCCGTTCCACGCAGTGCGCCTGCGCCGCCCGCCTCTTCAACCTTCATAAACGCGGCGGGGACGAAGGTTGGCGGCTGGTTTTCAGCATGCGAATATCCGACAACGCGGCGCGCCACGTCGTCATCAGCATGGTCCATCGCGATCGTTTTCAGGCCCAATGGGGAGAATATGAGCTCTCTGAAGGCGCGGTGCAATGCTTTACCCGAAACCTGTTCAATCAAGGCTCCTGCCATGATAAAATTGGCGTTGCTGTAAAACCAGGCCGTGCCGGGCAGAAAATCAACTGGATTGGACTGAGCGGTAATTTCCTTGGCCAAATCGATTTGGGTCCGATTTTTTGTTTCACTCTGTAACTCGGCAACTTCGCTCTCATCGCTATGGAGCCCCGCCGTCTGATGAATGAGTTCGATGACGCGGATCTCGGGTAGTACTGCCGTGAATGGAAGATATCGACTGATAGGGGCATTGAGCTCCAGCTTTCCCATTTGCGCCAGCTTGAGAATGGCCGCAGCTGTAAACTGCTTTGACAATGAAGCGATACGAAACACACTGGATGAATTCACGGCCTCACACGTCGCCAAATTGGCCTTGCCGCCGGATTGGTGATAGATGAACTTCCCTTGCTCCATGACCGCGAGCTGAAATCCGGGCGCAACCTGATTAGCCATCGCCTCCGCAAGCGTCTCGGTGATAGGCTTTGCGAAACGACTATCGCCAACTACACGGCCTAGAGCAGCGCTCCCAAAGCACAGCAGCGCTGCCGAACCTCCCGCTTGGGCTAGAATATGGCGACGACTGATACTCACTATTTCCCTTCTTTCTTCTTCCGCATCGCATCGTGAAAGCGATCAGCCCAGCCCGGTTTCACCAGTTGCTCGGCCCGCACCATCCGTAGTTCGCCGTCGGCTACATCGCGCGATACCGCACTTCCCGCGGCTACAATCGCGTCGCGGCCGATCTTCACCGGGGCAATCAGTGCGCTGTTTGAACCGATAAACGCCCCCTCGCCGATCTCGGTCTTATATTTGAAATAGCCGTCATAATTGCAGGTGATCGTGCCCGCGCCGATATTCGCCTTTGCACCGATTTCGGCATCGCCCAGATAGGTCAGGTGGTTCGCCTTGGCGCCCTTGCCCAAATGCGCTTTCTTGGTTTCGACGAAATTGCCGATCTTGGCCTTTTCCTCCAGCACCGTGCCGGGGCGCAGCCGCGCGAAGGGGCCGACTTCACAGCCCTCACCAATCACCGCACCCTCGATATGGCTGTTCGAGCGGATCTTCACATTATCCGCCACGCGCACACCAGGGCCGAAAAAGACATTGGGTTCAATCAGGACATCACGGCCAAGCTGCGTGTCATAGGAAAACCAGACCGTCTCCGGCGCGATCAGGCTGGCGCCATCGGCCATCGCCTGCACACGGCGGCGTTTTTGCCATTCGGCCTCCATCGCCGCCAATTCGCCGCGGCTGTTGATGCCGGTCACATCATAGGGATCGGTCCTGACGACATGGCAATGCCGCCCGTCCTGCACCGCGATATTGACGATATCGACCAGATAATATTCGCCCGCCGCATTGTTGTTGGTCACCCGCGCCAATAGCGCGAACAGGTCTTTCGACCGCACCGCCATCAGGCCCGAATTGCACAGCTTGGTCTGCCGCTGTTTTTCGGTCGCATCCTTATGCTCGACCATCCATTCGATGCGGTCGCCGGTCGCGACGATGCGGCCATATTGCAGCGTGTCTTCGGGCTCAAAACCGAGCACGACGACCTCCGGATTGTCATCGCTGTGCAACCGATCGATCATCGCCTGCATCGTCGATGTCGGCACAAAAGGCACGTCGCCATAGAGGACTAGTACATCGCCATCGAAATCCTTGAGCGCGCCCTCCGCCTGCTGCACGGCATGGCCGGTGCCCAATTGTGGTTCCTGCACCACCGTTTCCGCGCTATCGCCCAGCGCATCGCGAAGCTGATCCGCCTTGTCGCCGACGACCACCACTTTCTTCGCCGGCTCCAGCGCATCGACGCTGGCCATCAGGTGCATCAGCATCGGACGACCCGCTATCGGGTGCAGCACCTTGTGCAGGTCGGATTTCATGCGGGTTCCCTTGCCCGCGGCGAGGATGATTGCGGCGATGTTGCTCATAGGCGCTGGCTTTAGAAGCAAATGGTTGCAGTTTCCAGAATTTGCATACACATCTGCAACTTCAATTTACACCGAAGCCCTGAGCCTGTCGAAGGGCGTCTCGCCGGACGGATATGCGTCCTTCGACAAGCTCAGGACTACGGTTATTAAATGACCCGCCCATTCCCATTTGACATAGTCGGCTTTGATCTCGACGGCACGCTGCTCGATACCAGCATCGAACTGGCGGCCTCGCTCAACCACGCGCTGGAAAGCATCGGGCGGCCGCCCATTGCAACCGATGGCGTCAAGGCGCTGGTTGGCATGGGCACGCGCCACATGCTCACACTCGGGCTGCAGCAATCGGGTCAGGCGGAGGAGGAGACAATCCGCGCGCTACACCCAGTTCTGATCGATCATTACCGCGCGAACCTTGGCAGCAACTGCCCGCCTTTCCCCGGATTGGTCGATGCCATAGACCGGTTGCAGACGATGGATGTGAAACTCGCCGTCGTGACCAACAAGTTCGAAAGCCTCGCAGTCGAATTGCTCGGCAATGTCGGTCTGGCGGATCGCTTCGTCACCATCATTGGCGGCGACACGATGGGGAAAGGCAATGGCAAGCCGAAGCCCGATCCGATCCACGAAATGATCGCTCGCTGCGGCGGGGGCAGTGCTGCCTATATCGGCGATTCCATCCACGACGTGCACGCATCACGCGCGGCTGGCATTCCCAGCATCGCGGTTGCCTTCGGCTTCCTCAGCCAGCCCGCAGAGGAATTGGGCGCCGACGCGGTAATCAACCATTATGGCGAGCTGTTGGAGACGCTTCAGTCGCTGGCGTGACCTTTTCGCCATTTCGTCCACAAATGCTGCGCCAGCATCATTGGCGGCATGCGCAGCCAATGCGAGCGGATGTAGAAAATCAGCCGGATGAACTTGCGCGTCGGGCGACCCCAGCCGTCGCGGGCGGTTAATCGCGCAACATACCATTTATCCTGCCGGTGCCAGCCGGCCCAATCCTTCGGGATTTCGGTTCCATACAGCTGGTACGCCAATCGCACCGCCCGTTCGACCGGCTCGGAGAGCTGGTGGCGCGCCGCACGCTCGCGCAGTTGCGCCCAGAATTCAGGGCTGGAGAATTCGCTCAAAAGGCAATGGATGTCCCAGAGATTTCTGAGCCCCCCCGCCAAATCGCCATCGGCAAAGAGGTGAGCGGCGCTGTGGCAAATCATATCGGCGTTTGAGAGCACGTAAAGCCCGGAGCCAATCTGTCGTGCTTCCGTCAACATCGCCCTCGCATCTGGCCGCCGACTTGCCGTCAACGGCAACACCGTATGGTGCACATCGATCATCCGGTCGCGTTCCTTGTGGATCAGCGGCGGCAGTTCGTGCATGTGGTCGCGGTAATAGGCATCGTCATAGGGGTCAGGCTTCACCCACTCCCAACCAGCGGCGAGCAAGGCCTGCTCGACCTCCGGCAAATCCTGCCGCGCCACCAAAATATCGAGGTCTCCTATCGACCGGCCCTCACCCGCGACCAACCCAGCCGCGACATAGGCGGTGCCTTTCAGGAGCACGATCTTAC
>NZ_CALMSV010000058.1 GCF_937872355.1 uncultured Sphingorhabdus sp.
GGGCATGGGGATGGTAATGCTCCATTGGCCCGAGAATGTCGGCTTTTCGGGTGGCGAAAAGAAGCGCAACGAGATGGTGCAGATGGGCATCCTCGATCCCGCACTCGCGATCCTCGATGAAACCGACAGCGGCCTCGATATCGACGCGCTGCGCGTGGTGGGCGAAGGCATCAACCGGATCATGCGCAAGCCTGAAAAGGCCGTGCTGCTGATCACCCACTATCAGCGCCTGCTGGATTATGTGCAGCCCGATTTCGTCCATGTCCTCGCCGATGGCCGCATCACGCGCAGCGGTGGGCCCGAATTGGCGCTTGAACTGGAGCGTGAGGGATATCGGGAGTTGGCTGCGAGACAGCCCTGCCAACCCGCCGTGATGAGGAATGGCGCTATGCGCCTGCTGATATGTTGTCGGGTCTGAAAGCCTTGCCCGATACGCAACATATCGCCGTTGTGGCTGGCGAAACGCATCCCGTGTACAAATGCGTTTCGACGGGTGCAGCGAGCAAAGTCGATATCCAGCGCTACCAGATCGACATTGCCGAAGGCGCGCGTTGCGAGGCATTTTTCCTGCTGACAGGTGGCGGCTACAAACGGCTCGATATTGACGTGACGCTGGCCGAAGGCGCGCATTTTGAATTGGGCGCGGTCGGCATTGGCCGTGGCGACGAAGTTACCGAAATCGTGACCCGCCTGCGCCATGTGGCGCCGGGTGCAACATCGAACCAGGTGATGCGCGGCGTAGCAATGGATAAAGCAACGATTACGATGATCGGCCGGATCGACGTCGCGAAAGATGCGCAACAGACCGATGCGGCGCTGGGTGCAAAGGGTTTGCTGCTTGATCGCACCGCGACGATCAACGCCAAGCCCGAGCTCGAAATCTACGCCGACGATGTCAAATGCGCGCATGGCTGTGCGATTGGCCAGCTTGACGAAATGGCGCTGTTCTATGCGCAGCAGCGCGGCCTGCCGATGGCGGAGGCACGCAATTTGTTGATGCAGGCTTTCGTTGCAGAAGCCTATGGCGAGATCGCCGACAGCAAATGGCGCGAGCATATGATCGGCTATGCCGAGGCGGCGTTGCGGGGCACGGTCTGATGGCGATTGTCACCGAACGCGCATTGGGCCGCTGGGAAAATGAAGGCGGCGGGCTGGCTCGGGAGCTGCGCGACCAGTTCCCCGGTGTGCGCGACTGGCATTATCTCGATACCGCAGCGAGTGCACAGAAACCGCAGGCTGTGCTTGAAGCGATGATGCGCGCCGGCGGAGAGGATTATGCCACCGTCCATCGTGGTGTCTATGCGCGTTCGGCGAACATGACCTTGGCTTATGAGGCTGCAAGGCGCAGGGTGGCCGAGTTTATCGGTGGACGAGAGGATGAAATCGTCTTTGTGCGTGGCGCGACAGAGGCGATCAACCTGGTGGCGCACAGCTTCCCCCAAAAGGGCAGCATCCTGCTTAGCCAGTTGGAGCATCACAGCAACATCGTACCTTGGCAGCTTGCCGGCTATGATATCGACGTCTGCCCGCTGACTGCGGATGGCAGGATAGACCTTGATGCGGCGGAGGCGATGCTGACCGAGGATCATGTGCTGGTTGCTTTCGCGCATGTTTCAAACGTTTTGGGCTCGGTCCTCGATGCAAAGCGCGCTGCCGCAATTGCGCATCAGGTTGGTGCGAAACTGCTGCTTGATGGTTGCCAGGCGGTGCCGCGTTTGCCGGTCAATGTCGCCGGGCTTGAATGCGATTTCTATGTGTTCAGCGGGCCCAAGCTTTATGGCCCGACGGGTATCGGAGCGCTCTGGGCGCGCAAAGAATTGCTCGATGCCATGCCGCCTTACCAGGGCGGCGGCTCTATGATCGACCGGGTCACCTTTGAAAAAACGACCTACGCCCCTGCACCGACGCGGTTTGAGGCGGGGACGCCAGCCATCGTTGAAGTGATGGGGCTGCGCGCGGCGATCGATTATGTCGAAGCCATCGGGCTCGATGCCATCCACGCACATGAGGCCGAATTGGTCCGGCAGACGCGCGAAGCGCTGCGCAGTATCACCTCGATCACGCTGTACGGGCCCGAAGATGCGGCAGGGATTGTCTCCTTCAGCATGGAAGGGGTGCATCCGCACGACATCGGCACCATATTGGACGAGGAAGGCGTGGCGATCCGCGCCGGTCATCATTGCGCACAGCCGCTGATGGAGCATTTGGGGCTACCCGCCACCGCGCGGGCGAGCTTCGGCATTTACAATGACGAAAGCGATGTCGCGGCATTGGTCCGCGGCCTTGAACGGGTGAAAAGGATCTTCGGATGAGCGAAGAGCAGAAAATCATGGTCGAGGAAGTCGACAGCGTTCCGCCACCTCCCAAGGCGCGCGTCGAGGATGCCGAAAGTCCAGCCGAAAAGCTGGAGCGAAAGAAGGACTATCTCGAGGGCTTCCTCGCGCAAAAGCCCGAACCGGTGGCTGAGGGTGACGAGGCATTGCAAGATGCGGTGATTGAGGCGCTCAAGGAGATTTATGATCCCGAAATCCCGGTCAATATCTATGACCTCGGCCTGATTTACGGAGTCGAGATCAATGGCGGCCATGCACTGGTGACGATGACGCTGACAACGCCGCATTGCCCGGTTGCCGAAAGCATGCCCGGCGAGGTTGAACTGCGCGTCGGCGCGGTTCCGGGGATTGGTGACGCCGAAGTCAACCTCGTCTGGGATCCGCCATGGGGGCCGGACAAGATGACCGACGAGGCACGTCTCGAACTGGGGATGCTGTGATGAGCACCGAAACCAAGACCCGCCGTCCGCTTCCGGCTGCTGTCACCTTGACGCCCGCTGCCGAAGAACGCGTTGCCGAACTGATGCGCAATGCGCCCGAAGGCACAGTCGGCGTGAAGCTGTCAACGCCGCGGCGTGGCTGTTCGGGGCTGGCCTATTCGGTCGATTATGTCAGCGAAGCGGTGCCTTTCGACGAACGCATCGAAACCCCTGGCGGCACTTTTTTCATCGACGGCGGCTCGGTGCTGTACCTCGTCGGCTCCACGATGGACTGGCAGGAGGATGAATTCACCGCCGGTTTCGTCTTCAACAACCCCAATGCCACCGGCAGTTGCGGGTGCGGCGGAAGCCTTACCGTCTTGTCACAATCTCCGGTTGAAACGTCGCGCCACCCCCAGATCGTCAGGTGCGGCTTCGATATGCCCCGGTTCCGTCCGCCAGAATGCATTGGCCGACAGATAACCACCTGCAAAGGGAGTAGCATAGGCCGCTTCGATATCGCGTTCGCGCCCTGTCGGTGCCAGCGAGACAAACTGACGCCCGAAACTCGCCTGCAGCGTTGAATAATCATAGCCCACCGGCAGAGTCAGGTTAAGGCCGCCGCCACGTACGCGCAGCGGCTGGGCGACGCGCAACGATAGGCTGTCGCGCAATGAAAACAGACCTAATCGGGTAAGGTCGGCGGACCAGGCATCACTTTCCAGCCAATCTGCGGATTCGCGCAATCCAGCGGCGGCAATGCGCGTCCAGCCCCGGCGGTAATTGGCGTCAACGCGCCACGCCGAACCCAGCACCAAGGACGAA
>NZ_CALMSV010000059.1 GCF_937872355.1 uncultured Sphingorhabdus sp.
TGGCCCATTTCGGGGTGCGACAATCCTTGTAGCAACTGGCCGCGGCTCACGAAACCGCCGCCGATACCTGTCCCGATAGTAAGATAGAGTAGCGAGCGGCAATTGGCACCTGCGCCCCATTGGGCCTCTGCCAAGGCAGCCGCGTTGACATCGGTTTCTATGCCAACAGGGCACGCAAACGCTTCAGTCAAAGGCGTTACCAGATCAGTGTTGCTCCAATCCGGTTTGGGCGTGCGGGTGATGTGGCCCCAGTTGCTCGCTGACTTGTCTAATTGGAGTGGGCCGAACGAGCCAATCCCGATAGCGGTCAGTTGTTCACCCTGCGTCTTGAACCAGTCAACAGCTGCACCGATCGTTTCATCAGGCGTGGTCGTTGGGATGCGGTGCGTCGCACGAATATTCCGAGCAGCATCGGCAATGCCCAGTACGAACTTGGTTCCGCCAGCTTCGATCAATCCATAGGCTGCCATAGTCAGCCTTGGTCGACCCAAGCGCGGTTCCCGTCAAGGCAAATGCGGAAGCGTGGAGCAGGGACGCCGCCAAAATGTGCACGGCGCCAAGCGGCATCGTCGACTATGGGGCCGGTGCCGACGCCAATCAGATCGACGAAGCTCGCGACCTGCAAATCGCCCATCACCCACCAGCTATAATATTGGAACGGCTCATTGTCCGGGTTTGCGGCGACGAGGCCGGTACCGTTCAGCGGTTCGTAAGGGCCGAACAAGCTAGGTGCGACCATGCCATAAAGCCCGTTCGGGCCGTTGGGACCGTTCGGTTCGAAAACCTTCCGTTGAGTCGACCAGAAGAGGTAGTAGAGACCGTTCCGCGTAACCACATGCGGGCGTTCCTGTTCATTGTTCAAACCATCGGCAGCGATCAACGGCGGCAGCAGCCGCCATCCCGAAAATCCTGCACCTGTTGCTTCGGCAATGCCGATGCAGCCATTCCAGTCGCTGCTGGCGTTCGGGATAGAGCCGGTGAAGAGCAGGTAATCGCGCTCCGTTTCAGGATCGCGAAAGTGGGCTGGATCGCGAAAGCCTTTAATGAAGCCAGGGACGCCTTCCCGCTGATTGACGATCATATAGTGACGCCCGTCAGACTCAACGGATTCCGTTGGTGCGCTCCAGCCTATGATTGACGCGCAACCGTCCGCAAACTTCAATGTGCCGCTTGTTTGAAACAGGCGTTGCGCGAATGTGATCGGGTCTTCGCCGGGATAGCCGGCGACAGTGTAGAACAAAGTGACAATTCCGGTTTCGGGATCAAGCACTGACGTGCCGGCCCATTCTCGGCTGCCCGGATTATGGCCGTCGGGAAGTGCGTTGCCACAATCGCGCCACTCTCCATCCTTTTCGATGACGAGGCGGATGCGTGCAAGCCCGTGGCGCAAATCCGGGTCGGGAATGGCAGGCGAGGACAGGATGAACCAGATGGTCCAGCCATCACGCCTGGCTGTGCTGCCATCGGGAAGCTGCAGCGGCCACATATCCCATAGATACAAGCCATCGAGCAGCGTCCTGGCGAGGTCTGCAGACGCTTGCGGAATTGTCTGATCGCTAAAATCCGCAATTGCTGCGACATGTCGGGCGCACCAATGCGACGTCGAAATGTCTGCCAGAGAAACTTGCAATTTATCCACTCCCGGTGTCTTCGCGATTGCCATAATCGCACTGTTTCCGGATTACAACAATCGATTGCATTAAAGGGCTGTCATTGCCTCAATGGGGCAAATTTCACGCCAAATGGGTAGGGTGCGCGCGGCCTTCCTTGATGCGGTAAACCGCGATCGCTGCCAACAGCATGCAGACGCCCGAGACGATCAGGACGTTGCGCGCGTCACCGCCGAGCAGCGGTTCGTAAGCAAAGGTCATCGTACCTGCAAAGATCAGCATGGGCACGCAAATGAACATGTTGAAGATGCCCATATAGACCCCGGTCCGCTCGGGCGGGATAGTGTCGGCGAGGATGATATAGGGATTGCCCATGATGCTGCCCCAGCCAAGTCCAATGCCGATGGCCGCCACGAACAGCAGAGGTTTGTCGCCGATATGCGGCATGGACAGCATAGCGATGCCAGCCAGTGTCAGGCACACTGCGTGGAGCCGGCCAGCACCGACCTTGCGCGCGAGCGGGGCCATTGCAAGGGCCGAGACAAAGGCGATCAGGTTGAAGAAAGCGCCGACCTGTCCGTTGGTCAGCACAGCTTCGCGATAGGCCGCCGTGCTTGCGTCCGCCGTGTCATAGACCGAACGCGAGATCGAATTGGTGACATAGCCCCAATAGCCCGACATCGCATACCATTGGAACAGGCTCATCACCGCCATGGCGCGCATTGCATTGGGCATTTCGCGGATCGCATCCCAAATTTCACGCAATGTCGCGCTCATGGTTTTGGGAAGCGCAGCGATGCGTTCGCTTTCGACTTTGGACAACGGCAGTTCGGGCACGCGCAGGATCGACCAAAGGATTGTCCCGATCGATAGTGCAGCCCCAATCCAGAAAGACACCAGAGTGAAGGTCGGGATATTGCCCTCCGACGTCGCATCCCGGCTGAGGCCGAAGATAAACACCAGGATCGTGGGGCTCAGATAGGCAAGACATTGCGCCAAGCCGGTAAAGGCGCTCTGGCTGAGAAAGCCGAAACTGCGCTGGTCGGCGTTCAGCCGGTCATTCACATAGGCGCGATAAGGCTCCATCGTCACATTGTTGCCTACGTCGAGCAGGAAGAGCAGCGAGAAGGCCATCAATATGCTTGCCGACAGCGGCATGAAGAACAGGCCGATGCAGCACATCACCGCGCCGATCAGGAAATAGGGCGTGCGCCGCCCCCAGCGCGAACTGGTGCGGTCGCTCATCGAGCCGATGATCGGTTGGACGATCAGGCCGGTCAGCGGTCCCGCTATACCCAGCCAGGCAAAGTTAGACTCCTCGGCACCCAGATAGCCCCAGATGGGTGACATATTGGCTTGCTGTAAGCCAAAGCTGAATTGCAGCCCCAAAAAACCCAGATTCATCTGCAGGATTTGGGCAACCGAAAGGTGCGGTTTTTGCATGGCTGTCACGGATAGTCCCTCTCTCTCATGTCAAGCCTATGCATATTTGCAATCGATTGCAATACCGATGTGCGAATGGTCGTTCCTGCTAGGAAATATTGGCTGCTTCGCTGCCGTGACGAACATGAATGGCGATCTTCGCTTCGCGCGCTTTGCGAATCGCAAAGGCCGTCGGCGCGGAAAGGCATGCAATGGCAGTGATGCCCACGCGCGCCGCCTTCTGCACAATTTCATAAGAGCAACGGCTCGACATGACGACAAAGCCTGAACTGAAATTGGCCTTTTGCAGCGCTAGTGAGCCCAGCAATTTATCGAGCGCATTGTGCCGTCCGACATCTTCGCGTGCGAGTAGAATGTTGCCTTCAAGATCGGCCCATGCGGCGGCGTGCACGGTGCGTGTGGCGGCGTTCAGTGGCTGGTGCGCGGGGAGTTCATTAAATGCGCGTTCGACAGCTGCTTCTTTGAGTTGCACCAACGTAGCTGAAACCGGTTTCAGCGGCTGGAAAAACTCCTCTGCATTCTCGATTCCGCAAAGGCCGCATCCGGCGTTGCCCGGAAGTGTGCGGCGGCGCTGACGCAAGTCCAGCCGTTGCTGGCACCGCTCATTCAGGCGCAAGCGCAGGTCGCCGCCTTGGGCCAAGTGGTGGATATCGAGTGCTATGACATCCTCAGGGGTGTCGATGATGCCCTCCGTCAGGGAAAAGCCGACGGCAAAGTCTGTCAGGTCTGCGGGGGTCGCCAGCATCACTGCATAATTGGTACCCCCAAAAACGAAGGCGATAGGCGTTTCCTCGGGTACTGACCAATGTGTGCCATTGCTCAGGCCGACATCATGTTCGGTTGCGGGCGGCGTGCCTGTGACGCTGACAGGAAACACTATTCCGCCGGAACCCGTGCGATCCGCCGCATTTCGTCGGCGTGCGCGGCATAGTCCTGTTGCCATTCGGATTTATGGTTGGCGGGTGTAACTTCTACAGCGGTGACCTTATATTCCGGGCAACTGGTTGCCCAATCGGACAGCTCGGTGGTGATAACATTCGCCCCTGTCTCCGGATGGTGGAAGGTGGTGTAGACCACCCCCGGCTGCATCCGATCGGACAGCTTTGCTCGCACCACAGTTTCGCCCTTGCGCGAACGCACCGATACCCATTGCCCTTCGCGCACGCCGCGCATTTCGGCGTCGGACGGATGGATTTCGAGGACGTCTTCCTCCCACCAATCGACATTGTGTGTGCGCCGCGTTTGGGCGCCGACATTATACTGGCTGAGGATGCGGCCTGTTGTCAGGATCAGCGGGAATTTGCGGTTAGTCATTTCCTCGGTCGGTACATATTCGGTGGTGACAAACTGGCCCTTGCCGCGCACGAAACCATCGACATGCATGATCGGAGTGCCATCGGGCGCGGCATCGTTGCACGGCCATTGAACTGACCCGACCTTATCCAGCATCTCGAACGAGATATTGGCGAAGGAAGGGGCGAGCTGGGCAATTTCGTCCATGATCTGCGCTGCATTGACATAATGCATCGGATAGCCGAGCGCCTGCGCCAGTTCCTGCGTCACCTGCCATTCGGCCTTGCCGGTTTTTTCCTTCATTGCCGGGCGCACGCGGTTCACACGACGTTCGGCGTTGATGAAGGTACCATCCTTTTCAAGGAAGGAGGTGCCGGGCAGGAAGACATGCGCGAACCGCGCGGTTTCGTTCAGGAAAAGGTCCTGCACGATCAGGATATCGAGCGCCGAAAGCGCCGCTTCGACATGCTTGGTATTGGGGTCGGATTGAGCGACGTCCTCTCCCTGGATGTACATGCCTTTATAGGTGCCTGCGCAGGCCTCATCAAACATGTTGGGGATGCGATAGCCGGGTTCGGCATCCATCGACACGCCCCAGGCATCCTCAAACACCTTGCGAACGGCATCGTCGCTGACCGGGCGATAGTCGGGCAGTTCGTGCGGGAAGCTGCCCATATCGCACGAACCCTGCACATTATTCTGGCCGCGCAACGGATTCACGCCCACACCGCGCCGGCCGATATTGCCGGTCGCCATGGCAAGGTTCGCCATTCCCATCACCATGGTTGATCCTTGGCTATGCTCGGTGACGCCCAAGCCATAATAGATCGCGGCATTTCCACCAGTCGCATAAAGTCGGGCAGCCGCGCGGATGTCTTCGGCCGGAACACCGGTTATGGGTGCCACAATTTCGGGTGAATTTTCATCGCCACGGATGAAATCGATCCATTCGCCGAACGAAGGCAGGTCGCACCGTTCCTTGATGAACGCCTCATCGAGCAAGCCTTCGGTTGCGATCACATTCGCGATTGCGTTGATCAGCGCGACATTGGTGCCGGGCAGCAGCGGAAGGTGATACGCTGCCTCGATATGCGGCGAGCGGACAAGGTCGATAGAACGCGGGTCGGCAACGATCAGCTTCGCACCCTGACGCAAGCGACGCTTCATCTGCGAGGCAAAGACCGGATGAGCATCGGTGGGGTTCGCGCCGATGACCAGAATGACATCGGCCTCCATCACGCTGTCAAAATCCTGCGTGCCTGCCGAGGTGCCATAAGTCTGTTTCAGGCCATAGCCGGTGGGCGAGTGGCAAACGCGCGCGCAGGTATCGACGTTGTTGTTGGCAAAGGCGGTGCGCACCAGTTTCTGCACCACCCAGATTTCCTCTGCGGTGCAGCGCGATGAAGTGATCGCGCCGATGGCTTTGCGGCCATATTTTGCTTGTGCCGCCTTCAGCCGATCGGCCGCAAATCCAATGGCTTCTTCCCAGCTTACCTCGCGCCAGGGATCGGTGATTGCCTCACGGATCATCGGCTTCGTGATGCGGTCGGGGTGGGTGGCATAGCCAAAGGCAAAGCGACCCTTGACACAGCTATGTCCATGATTGGCTTTGCCATCCTTATAGGGCACCATGCGGACGACCTGATCGCCCTTCAGCTCTGCCTTGAACGAACAGCCGACCCCGCAATAGGCACATGTGGTCAGCACCGTCCGGTCGGGCACGCCCATTTCGATGACGCTTTTTTCCTGCAACGTCGCGGTCGGGCAGGCCTGCACGCAAGCCCCGCAAGATACGCATTCGCTGTCGAAGAAATTCTCGCCAAGTGATACGGCGACCCGCGAGTCAAAACCTCGCCCCTCGATGGTCAGCGCAAGCGTGCCCTGCACCTCGTCACATGCCCGCACGCAGCGGGAGCAGACGATGCATTTGGACATGTCGTAAGTGAAATAGGGGTTGCTCTCGTCCTTTTCGGACTGGGTGTGGTTCTCACCCTCATACCCGTAACGGACTTCCCGCAGGCCCACTGCACCGGCCATATCCTGCAGTTCGCAGTCGCCATTGTCGCTGCACGTCAGGCAGTCGAGCGGATGGTCGGAGATGTATAGCTCCATCACACCCTTGCGGAGCTTGGCCAACCGGTCGCTCTGCGTGCGAACCTTCATGCCTTCCTCGGCAAGCGTGGTGCAGGATGCAGGCGTGCCCTTACGTCCTTCGACTTCGACCAAACAGAGGCGGCACGAACCGAACGCTTTCAAGCTGTCGGTCGCGCATAATTTGGGGATAGGCAGGTCGAGGCTATTGGCTGCCCGCATGATGGATGTGCCTTCGGGAACGCTTACCGGGAAGCCATCAATCTCGATCTGAACCATCTGCTCAGAGGTGGCAGCGGGTGTACCGAAATCCTTTTCCTTGAGGATCGCCAACGCCTCTCTCCTCTATTCCCGCCCGAAATCTTCGGGGAAATGCCGCAGCGCGCTCAGCACCGGCATCGGGGTCAGCCCGCCCATCGCGCAGAGCGAGCCATCGGTCATAATTTCGCACAAATCCTCGACCAGCGCTAGATTGCTTGTGCGATCTTCGCCTGCAATCACCTTGTCCATCACTTCCTTACCGCGCACTGCGCCGATGCGGCACGGTGTGCATTTTCCGCAGGATTCGATGGCGCAAAATTCAAAAGCGAAACGTGCCTGTTTCGCCATATCGACGCTATCGTTGAACAGCACGATGCCGCCATGGCCCAACATGGCGCCTGTCGCCGCCAGTGCTTCATAATCCATTTCAACATCAAGGGCGGTTGCGGGGATATAAGCCCCCAATGGCCCACCGGCCTGTACCGCGCGCAGCGGTTTGCCCGAACGAGTACCTCCGCCAAAATCTTCCACCAGCTCGCGCAGCGTCACACCAAAAGCCTTTTCGACCAGCCCGCCGCGCGCCACATCACCCGCAAGTTGGAACGCCTGTGTCCCGCGCGAGCGGCCCATGCCGAAGTCCCGGTAATACGCCGCGCCCTTTGCCAATATGTCGCAGACCGCTGCCAGCGTGAGGACATTGTTGACCGCAGTGGGTTTGCCGAACAGCCCTGAAATTGCAGGGATAGGGGGCTTTGCACGCACCTGTCCACGCTTGCCCTCAATGCTTTCGAGCATCGAGGATTCCTCGCCGCAAATATAGGCCCCGCCGCCCACTCGGATTTCAACGCGAAAATCGGAAAGTCCGGCCGCATGCCAAATCTCGGTGGCGTGGCGCATTGTTGCGATGGCGTGCGGATATTCCGAGCGGATATAGATATAGCCGATGTCCGCGCCAATGGCGTGACCGGCGATTGCCATGCCTTCAATCAGGGCAAAGGGATCGCCCTCCATCAGCATCCGGTCGGCAAAAGTGCCGCTGTCGCCCTCGTCGGCATTGGCGCAGACATATCTTTGCCCCGCCGGTTGCTCCAATGCGGTCTTCCATTTGATACCGGTCGGGAAGCCCGCACCGCCGCGACCGCGCAGACCGGATTCGGATATTTCGGCGACAACGTCTCGCGGTACCATTGTCAGCGCCCGCCGCAATCCCGCAAGCCCGCCATGCGCTTCATAATCGGCAAGGTTCAGCGGATCGATTACGCCGCAGCGGGCGAAACTCAGCCGTTCTTGTTTTGCGAAATAGGGAATGGATTCTGTGAGGCCATGGCCAAGGCGATGTTCGCCCCCTGAGTGGAAACTGGCATCGAATAATGATGGCACATCCTCTGCGCTGACCGGGCCATAGGCCAAACGGCCAGCGTCCGTTTCCACTTCGACCAGTGGTTCAAGCCACAACATCCCGCGCGATCCGTTGCGCACCAGTTCGATATCGATACCACGTTTACTTGCTTCCATCGCAATCGCGGCCGCAACCTCATTTGCGCCAACCGATTGCGCCGCCGCATCGATGGGCACGAAGATGCGAATGGCGCTCATGCCTGCCGTTCCAGATCCGCAAAGATGACATCGAGGGATGCAGCAGTCAGCCGCGCCTTCAATTTTCCGTCAACCAGCGCCGCAGGGCCGAGGGCACAGTTGCCGAGACAATATACCGCTTCGACGCCTATGGACGCGCTGTCGGCCAGTCGCGCCTCCGCATGTCGTGCTAGTTCATCAGACCCCACTGCCTGACACGCTTCTGCACGGCATAGCTTGACGACATGCCGGGGTGGCGGTTCCCGCCTGAAATCGTGATAGAAGGTGACGACGCCGTAAATTTCGGCGCGCGAGATATTGAGCGCTTGGGCGATGCCCTTGAGGGCATCGTCAGCCAAATAGCCACGCTCGGCCTGGACTGCGTGCAATATCTCGATCAAAGCATCCGGACGATTGCCATGCTGCGCACAAATTTCGCGGCATCTTTCGAGTAGGTCGGGCAGGGCAGCAATGTCTGACATGGTATGTTCGGTCGATAAATCTGTCGCGCGATATAGGCCAGCGTAAATCGCGATTGGCACAAACTTGCGCGAAATGCGGGATGCATACGAAAACACGGTGACGCAGCCCGTTATGCGCAATATGAACGTTCACTAGAACAAATATATAGTGGAGAGGGACTATGGCATTAGCGCCGCAAGCAGCGAGCAGCAGCGACAGCAATCCGGTCGAAAGCGAGGGCCAGCACATCGATGCGCCCGAGCTGCGCCTGTTCGTGATGGCGCTGTTCTTCATCTTTGGGGGCATCACCTCGCTCAACGATGTGATCATTCCGAAGCTGAAGGAGCTGTTCACGCTCAATTACACGCAGGCGATGCTGGTGCAGTTCTGCTTCTTCACTGCCTATCTGGTGATCGGTCTTCCCGGTGCGGCGCTGGTCAAGCGCATTGGCTATATGCGCGGTGCGGTTGCCGGATTGCTGACAATGATGACGGGCTGTTTGCTGTTCATCCCGGCGAGCCAAACCGCCACCTATGGTGTTTTTCTTTTCGCGCTGTTCGTCCTCGCGAGCGGTGTGGTGATTGTGCAGGTGGTTTCCAACCCGTTGATCAGCCTGCTTGGCAAGGCAGAGACGGCGCATAGCCGCCTGACCTTTGCGCAGGCGTTCAATTCGCTTGGTACCACGGTTTTCCCTTATTTTGGCGCCATCCTGATTCTCGGTAGCTTGGCCTCGGTCAGCGCTGACCAGCTTTCAGGCGCTGAGCTTGATGCCTATCGCACGGCGGAAACACAGGCGATCGTCAATGGCTATCTCGGTCTGGCCGTAGCGCTTGCAATCGTGGCCGGCGTGGTCTGGATGTTCCGCAACAAATTGCAGGGTGAAAAGCACGAACCGAGCAGTCTGCTAGGCGGCTTCCAGCTGCTCAAGCGTCCGCGCTTCGGCTATGGTGCGGCGTGCATCTTCCTCTATGTCGGCGCTGAAGTCGCCATCGGCTCGCTGATCGTCAACTATCTGATGCAGGCGCATGTCCTAGGCCTGGAAGAACAGGCCGCTGGCAAGCTGATCGGTCTTTACTGGGGTGGTGCGATGATTGGTCGCTTCATCGGTTCGGCCATATTGCGCGTTGTTAGCCCGGGTCTTGTTCTCGCGACCGTATCGGCCGGAGCGATCACGTTGATCCTCGTCTCGACGAGCACGACCGGTGCAGTATCTGGCTATTCGCTGCTTGCGATCGGCCTGATGAATTCGATCATGTTCCCGACCATCTTCACGCTCGCCTGCGAGAAGTTGGGTGCCCGCGCAGCGGATGGTTCGGGCATCATCAACATCGCCATCTTCGGTGGCGCGGTCATCCCGCTCATCACAGGCGTTATTGCTGATGCGACTGGCAGCCTCGCCACCGCTCTAATCTTGCCGGCCTTGTGCTACGCAATCATCGCAGGTTTCGGCCTGTTCGCGCGCAAGCCAGCAGAAGGGTAGCGGCTGCTATCCTTCGTTCGCGATTTCCGAAAATGGTGGAAATGGTAGACGCTGAGGGGTTCGAACCCACGACCCGCTGATTAAGAGTCAGCTGCTCTACCAACTGAGCTAAGCGTCCCCATTTCAGGTGCGGGGCAGATCCCTACGCACCGGTTTGGAGCGGCGCCTTTGGCGGGATTCGGGATGATTGTCAAGCCTTGCTGCGACCAAATGTTGGCCTCAGCTGAAGGCCTTTCTTCCCGGGTGCCGTTCGATCGACATGATGATACCGACGCAGATCATCATCGTCAGCATTGAGGAGCCACCATGGCTGACAAAGGGCAGGGGAAGCCCCGCGACCGGAGCGAAGCCGACGACCATAAGCAGGTTGATCATGATGTAGAAGAAGATGGTGCAAGTGAGGCCGCCAGCAACCAGCTGGCCATAGCGATTGGTACTTTCCATCGCGACCTTTAGGCCCCAACGCATTAGCAGTACATACAATCCGATAATGATGAGGCCGCCTAATAGCCCCCATTCCTCCGCCATCGTCGCAAAGATGAAGTCGGTATGGCCTTCGGGCAAATAGTCGAGATGGCTTTGCGTGCCGTTTCCGAAACCCTTTCCAAATATCCCGCCCGATCCAATCGCGATCTTTGACTGGGTGATATGATAGCCAGCGCCCAGCGGATCATTTTCTGGATTGAGGAAGATGAGAACGCGGTCCTGTTGATATGGCCGCAGTCCGAAGAAAAACACCAGAGGAGCAAGTATCGCGACTGCAACGCCGCCGCCGATGAAATAGATTAATGGCCAGCCCGCGAGAAAGCCGACCACTGCCGCGCAGAAAATATAGGCTAATGCCGCATCGAAATCGGGCTGGATGATGACGAGAATGCTGGGGACGACCAGCATGATCGCAACCGGCCAGATTGCGTCCCAGCCGGTGATTTTGGACGGTGGCAGGCGATCGAAAAACCAGGCGGTAACCAGCACCACTGTCGGCTTCATCAACTCGGACGGCTGGAAAGTGATGACACCCAGATTGATCCATCGCTGGCTGCCACCACCGGCAAAGCCAATCAATTCCACCGCAACCAGCATCAGCAAAAGCACGAGGTAGAGCGGAAAGGTGATCTTTTTCCAAAAATCGAGTGGTAGGCGCGACATTACCACGGCCATCGTCATCAGCACGCAAAAACGGAGAAAATGATTACCCGCCCATGGACTGAAGCTCCCCCCTGCTGCCGAATAAAGCACCGCGGTTCCAAAGGTCGCAAGCCCGAATAGCACGAAGATGACACGCCAAGGTAAAGCGGCAATGGGGGCGGGAACGATACCGTTCACATCTCGCTCCGTTCGGCAACCGGAACGCCCTGTCCAGCCTGGAATGCCGCATATTGGCGCGCCATGCGCTCATCGATGCCGCCGCCCCAGCCTGCTTCTAGCGCTTCTAGCGATGCCATCGCCTTTTCGCGGTCGTAGAGGAAGGTCAGCACGTCCTTCGCAACAGGCGCTGCGGCGCGCGCGCCACCCATGCCATGTTCGATGACAACTGCAGCAGCGTAGCGCGGTTGTGCTACGGGCGCGAAGCAAACGAACAGGCCGTGGTCGCGAAACCGGCGTGCCCCGCCTTGCCCTCGCTGTCCGCCCTTGATTGCGCGTACCTGCGCGGTTCCCGTCTTGCCACCCATGGTTATACCGGGGATTTCAAGCCGACTTCGTACGGCCGTTCCCGCACCATTGACGACGAGGTCCATTCCGTCGCGTGCGACCTGCAAATGTTCTTCGGGAAACGGCAGATGTTTGCCAGCGGCGCGGTTCTTCAGCAGGATTTCAGGCTCTAGCATCCGGCCAGACGCGATGCGCGCCGCCATCACGGCGAGCTGAAACGGGCTGGCGATGACATAGCCTTGGCCAATTACGGCGTTGAGCGAGTCCGACCGGCTCCATTCCTGATCATATTTTTTCCGTTTCCACGCGCTGTCCGGAACGGTGCCGTAACGTTGTGACTGAAAGGGAAGGGGGAATTCCTGTCCCAAGCCTAGTTGCTTGGCAACAGGTGCAATCGCATCATAACCCACGCGGTTTGCCATCGCGTAGAAATAGGTGTTGCAGCTCTTCATGATCGCGCTGCGCATGTCCATCGGGCCATGGCGGCCCAGGCATTTGAAGACGCGGTTGCCAAGGCGGTAACCGCCACCGCAGACAACTTTCTCCTCCGGATCGATTCCCTGCTGTTGGAACGCCAGGGCTGCCATCGGCTTCAGGGTCGAACCCGGAGGGTAGAGCCCTTGGAGTGACTTGTTGAGCATGGGAATGCGATCGTCGGAATTCAGCATCTTCCATTCAAGACGCCCAATGCCTTCCGAAAAACTGTTAGGATCGAAGCAGGGCATCGAAACCAACGCTAGGATATCGCCAGTCAAGCAGTCGATTACCACGACCGATCCTGATTCAACGCCCAGGCGGCGTGCGGCATAATTGTGCAAGTCGATATCGATGGTCAGCTGGACAGGCTTGCCGGGCGTGTCCGAACGGGTGGAAAGCTCACGGACGATCTTGCCACGCGCGGTCACCTCCGTCCGCTTGGCGCCGGGCTTGCCGCGCAGGCGCATTTCCATTGTTTTTTCAAGGCCCTGCTTGCCGACCTTGAATCCGGGTGTGATCAACAGCGGGTTCTTGTCGAGCCGGTATTCCTCGGCCGACACAGTGCCAACATAACCGAGCAAATGGCCCACTGCAGCCCCGCTGGGGTAAAAGCGCGAAAAGCCTTGTCTCGGACTAACGCCGGGTAGGTCCGGCAAGCGCACACTGACCCGCGCGAAGCTCTCATAATCAAGGCCCGCTGCTACCTGTACGGGTTGGAAGCCTTGTGCCTCTTTCAGTTCCTTTTCGATCCGTTCCAGATCTTCCTGCTTCAGGTCCAGTAACTGGGTCAGCGTACCCAGCGTCTGTTCCCGATTTTGCAGACGGTCTGGTATGATGTCGACGCGAAAATCTGCGCGATTAGTGGCAATCGGTTTGCCAATCCGGTCGATGAACCAGCCGCGCCGCGGCGGGATGAGCGTCAGGTTGATGCGGTTGCTTTCGGACGCGAGCTTGTATTTCTCATTCTCCGCGACAGCGATATAGGCCATCCTGGTGGCGACCACCGCTCCGACTGCTGCTTGCACACCGCCGATGAAAAGCGCGCGGCGGGAAAAGGTGAATTCCAGCTGTCCGGTTGTCGGCCCGCGCTTGTCGTTCATGTAGCCAGCCGCCAGCCATCGAGATGCGCGCACAGTCTTACCGCAAGCGGGTAAAACAGGATCGAAACGAACATCTGCGGCACGATGATGGAAACCTCCGGCGCTTGATAGGCCAGTTCGGTGATGCCAAGCCCAGCAAGCAGCGCAAATATAATCAGCACCGATGCGATTAGCCAGTCCCGCAAATGATCGCGCCAGACGCCGCGCAAGTCGAGCAGCTCGATTGCGATCATGCACAGTGACCAGACGAAGGCCGAGCTGCCAAATGGTTGACCATTATACAGATCGTCGACCAGCCCGAGCGGCAGACCGATCCACGCGGGCCACATGCCGGGTCGCATGAGCCGCCATGCAAGCAGGATAAGCAAACCAAAGGGCGGTAGTAGTGGCGTGCCTGCGACCAATGGCAAAGTCGACGTTGCCATTGAACCCGCCATCACTGAGAGGATTGGTACAAGCAGCATGCGGGCGGGGGACTGCTCGCGATCGATGCGGCTTTCATATTCGCGGCTCGGGCCCAACAGCTTACGCCCTGTTGCAAGCAACTGGTTCATTCGTCGGCTTCGCTTTTCGGCAATGCCTGCAGCGTGGCATCGAGCACCTTTTTGGCCGCTTGCTGATAGGGTTTCAAGACGATCACATGCTCGCTTGAGGCAGGGCTGGCAATCGGGCGTGCGAGCGCACCATCGCTTGTTTTACGAACGATGGTGGCGAAAGGAATATTGGGCGGATAAAGTCCGCCGCTGCCTGACGTGGTAACGATCTGGCCGCGCTTGAAATTGTTCACGCCCAGATCAACCGGGCGAATCATGATCGTGCCATCACCCATTCCGCTTGCAAGGGCAGGTAGGCCGTCGGGGACCCGAATGACCGGGATCACATTTTCGGCATCCGACAAAAGCAAAATCTTCGCCGTGTTCGGGCTGGTCTCGATAACGCGGCCGATCAAGCCTCGCGCTGCCCGCACCGGATAGCCGATGGCAACGCCATCGCTGCTCCCGACCGATAAGATCGCTATTCGCCGGCTGCTTGAAGCAGTGCTGCTGACGAGATTGCCAATAGCAACAACATTGTCTGCTTCGTCCTGCTTAAGATTAAGCAGAATCTTGAGTTCGCGATTTTCAACGCGCAATGCATCGGCTTGAATGAGTTTAGTGCGGTTGGCGGCAACCTGGCGCTTCAGCTCCGCATTTTGTGAAGCGGCATCCAGATAGACCGCGGTATTGTCGCCAATTCCGGCAATACTGCGGCGCACGGCGTTAAAACCCCGCGCCACTGGCGCTGTCACTTCGGCGGCACCTGCGCGTAGCGCGGCAAATCCGGTTGGATCGGCAATGGAGATGAGCAGCAATATGCCAGCCACCACCGCTCCGGCAATCGCCAGCACGTAAGTAACAAACAGACTATATTGCGCTCGTCGGGAGAAACCCGGGCGCCGATGCCGTGGCGGCGCCATCCCCTTGTTCCGACCTTATGCGGTGAGGAGGACGCCGCGGAAGACCGGGTCTTCCATCGCGCGCCCGGTGCCGATTGCGACGCAGGTCAATGGATCTTCGGCGACGGTCACCGGCAGGCCGGTTTCGTCACGAAGATGTTCGTCCAGACCCTGCATCAATGCCCCACCGCCGGTGAGCACGATGCCCTGATCGACAATGTCAGCCGCCAGTTCGGGTGCGGTGTTTTCCAGCGCGATACGCACGCCTTCGACGATCGTGCCGATGGGTTCGGACAGGGCTTCGGCAATCTGCCCCTGATTGATCGAGATTTCCTTGGGAACGCCGTTCACAAGGTCACGGCCCTTGATGTGGATCGTGTGACCAATGCCATCAGCTGGCGCACGCGCGGTGCCGAAATCCTTCTTGATCCGCTCGGCCGTGGCTTCACCGATCAGCAGGTTGTGATGTCGGCGGACATAAGAGACGATGGCTTCGTCCATCTTGTCGCCGCCGGTGCGGACCGAAGTGGTATAGGCAAGGCCGCGCAGCGAAAGCACCGCGACTTCCGTCGTGCCGCCGCCGATGTCGACGACCATCGAACCGATAGGCTCGGTCACAGGCATGTCGGCGCCAATTGCGGCAGCCATAGGCTCTTCAATCAGGTACACCGCGCTGGCACCAGCATTCGAAGCCGCATCGCGAATCGCGCGACGTTCGACCGACGTCGAGCCCGAAGGCACGCAGATCACGATTTCGGGATAGCTGAACATGCGGGGCTTGCCGTGCACCTTGTGGATGAAGTGCTTGATCATCTGCTCGGCCACATCGATGTCGGCAATCACGCCGTCGCGTAAGGGGCGGATCGCCTCTATGCTGTCGGGGGTCTTGCCCATCATCAGCTTCGCATCGTCGCCCACGGCTTTGACGCGCTTGATGCCGTTGATTGTTTCGATGGCTACCACCGAAGGTTCATTGAGGACGATGCCCTGACCGCGCACATACACGACCGTATTCGCCGTGCCGAGATCGATTGCCATGTCTTGCGAGGCAAACCGGAAAAGCTTGAACATTCTCTAATCTTCCACCCAGAAAGAGGTTTGAGGAATTGCGGGCTGAAATGCCTTTGATGACGGCGCGGCGCAATCGCGTCGCACTACAGGAATTTGCCGTCTTTCAAAACAGCAAAATCGCGCTTCTTCACCATGAAAGGATTCGCTTGAGCGCGGCGCTTGGTCTAGGTGCGCCCAGATGTCAATAAGAAGGCTCCCCGATACGCTCATCAACCGGATTGCAGCCGGTGAAGTGGTAGAAAGACCGGCCAGTGCGTTGAAGGAACTGGTCGAGAATGCCATCGATGCGGGCGCATCGCAAATATCGATCCGGCTGGGCGTGGGCGGGCTGGACCTTGTTGAGGTAACCGACGACGGCTGCGGGATGACGCCGGACGAAATTGCACTGGCGCTCGAACGCCATGCGACCTCCAAATTGCCCGACGACAATATCGATCAGGCGTTGACGATGGGCTTTCGGGGGGAGGCCTTGCCGTCGATTGCCAGTGTTTCGAAATTCACCGTCGAGAGCCGGGTGCGGGGAGGCGATGGTTGGGGCAGGGTTGTTGACCATGGGCAGCTGGTGTCCGAAGGGCCTGCCGCGATACCGCCCGGCACGCGCGTTAGAGTCGAAAATCTGTTCGCCAACATCCCCGCGCGGCGCAAATTTTTGCGCAGCCCGCGCGCCGAATATGCCGCTGCGCTCGATGCCGTGCGTCGGCTGGCGATGGCACGGCCCGATATTGGCTTCACGCTTGAACATGATGGACGGCGGACTTTGGCGGTGCAGCCGGATATGGGCCGTCCCGAACGGGTGGCGGCGCTGACCGCACCTGAACTGGCCGACAACAGCGTGGCCCTCGATTTTCAGCGTGAAGGGATCAGTCTGGGCGGCATTGCCTCGTTGCCCACCTACAACCGCGGGGTTGCCGATCATCAATATCTCTTCGTAAATGGCAGACCAGTGAAGGACCGGTTGCTGGTCGGCGCGGTGCGCGGTGCCTATGCCGAAATGCTGGCGCGCGATCGCCATGCTGTGGTCGCGCTGTTCCTCGATTTGCCTCCCAGCGAGGTTGATGTGAACGTCCACCCGGCAAAGACCGAGGTGCGTTTTCGCGACCCGGCGCTGGTGCGCGGGATCATCGTTTCGGGGCTCCGCCATGCTATCGATCAGGCAGGCTTCCGTAGTGTGCAACGCCCTGCAGAGGCCGCGCTGGCCAACTGGCAGCAGGAACCGGTGCGCACGGCGCAGGGCGATATCTTCGCCGCACCGCCAACCGCCTATCAGGGCAATTATGCCCGCCGCCCGGCCTTTGCCGGACTGTCGGAGTCGCGGTCGAGCTTTGCCGATCTGGCGGCTATTCAGGGAGAAGAACTGGCCCCGTTGATGGGCCGTGCCGAGCCATCGACCGAAGCCGTCCCCGAAGCGGTCCGCCACCCCCTCGGCGTAGCGCGCGGGCAGGTAGCGGCAACCTATATAGTTGCCGAGGCGGAGGATGGGCTTGTCATTGTCGATCAGCACGCGGCGCACGAGCGCTTGGTGCTAGAACGCATGCGCGCGGCGACGGCGCAGGGCAGGGTGGCGACGCAGGGCCTGCTGGTGCCCGAAGTGGTCGAACTCGAAGAAACCGCCTGCGACCGGTTGGAAGCGCGGCTCGCAGAGTTCGCCGATATGGGTCTGGAAATCGAACGCTTTGGCCCTGCCGCGATGCTGGTGCGCAGCGTGCCTGCTCTGTTGGGCACCAAAGACGTCCAAGCCCTTGTAAAAGACCTCGCCGACGATCTTGCCGCCTATGATGAGGCCATCAGCCTGAAAGAACGGCTCGACTTGGTCGCAGCAACCATGGCCTGCCACGGATCCGTCCGCGCAGGTCGCGTGCTGAGCGTCGCCGAAATGAACGCACTTCTGCGCGAAATGGAAGTCACTCCGCGTTCAGGCCAGTGCAATCACGGCCGACCGACTTGGGTGAAACTGGCTCTTGGGGACGTGGAAAAGCTGTTCGGGAGGAAGTGATTACTCGCCCGGAATCTCCGGGTTCCGCACCCTGATCAACCCGGTCGAAACCATCGACATCACCGCAACATCGTCCTGATTAAACACTGTGGTGCGACCGACAAAGCTGCCCATTTCGGGGCGTGATTTTGAGCGGCGTTTGGAAAGGATTTCATTCTCGACGCGCAGCGTGTCGCCCGGATAGACCGGTTTCAGCCAGCGCAGCTCGTCGATGCCGGGCGAACCAAGCCCGGCCTGCTGGTTGACCTTCATATTTTCGACCATCATCCGCATCGCCATCGAACCGGTGTGCCATCCGCTCGCCGACAGTCGCCCGAAATAGGTTTGTGCGGCCGCCTCGTCGCTCAGATGGAAGGGTTGCGGATCATATTTGGTGGCGAATTCGATCACTTCCTCGCGCGTGACTTCATATTTCCCATAGCTGGATTTGGTGCCGACGACGATGTCTTCATAGTGGAGCATGGGAGATCTGGTCCTATTCGATGATCGGAATTTGCGGGGCCGCCTCGCGCGGCAGGTGCCCGGAGAGGCGCGGGTCCGGGAAGGTTTCGAGCTGGCGCTGATAGGGTTTGAAGCCGCTTTTCATATAGAATGATAAGGCGCCCGGCCCATCGAGCGTGCAGGTGTGCACCCATAGCCGCTCCACGCCCTTGCGCGCCCATGCGGCCTGCAGCGCCATCGCCATCAGCCAGCGCCCATGGCCCTTACCATTCAGAGCAGGGATGAGGCCGAAAAAGGCGAGTTCGCATAGGCCGGCTTCGCGGAAGTCGAGTTCCAAAATGCCAACCTCAATCCCGCGCCGGTCGGTCACCGCCCAGATCATGACATCGGGATTGTGGATGGTGGCCACCAGCTCCTCGTCCGCCATCACCAGTCGTGAGAACCAGAGCCATGGCTCCCCCACGCGGCGGTAGAGCAGGCGGTATTTTTCGAGGGCAGGGGCTTCCCACCGTTCGAGCCGCAATTCGCCCGCCGGCATCGGACGCAAGGGTGGGCGCTCGGTCATCTCGAGCGAAGTGACGATGGCGGCGATATGGCCGTCGGGAATCGGGGAATAGGCCAAGCCGCTATTCCCAAACCACTTCGGGCGGCAGGCTCATCAAAATTGCGTCGACGTTACCGCCTGTCTTGAGGCCGAATGTCGTGCCGCGGTCATAGACAAGGTTGAACTCTGCATAGCGCCCGCGCCAGATGCGCTGCGCCTGCTTTTCAGCCTCGCTAAATTCCTGCCCCATCCGCTTGCGGACGATCTTCGGGAAAATGTCGAGAAAGGCTTCCCCCACATCGCGGGTGAAGGCGAAATTGCGTTCGAATAGCGTGTCATTCTCACATTCGAGATGGTCGTAGAATATCCCGCCGACGCCGCGATGCACCTGACGATGCGGGATCCAGAAATAATCGTCGGCCCATTGCTTGTACCGTTCATAAACTTCCGGTCCATAAGGCGCGCAAGCGGCGCGCAGGCGGGCGTGGAACTCTTCGGTGTCCTCGTCATAGGCGATGGGTGGGTTAAGGTCCGCACCGCCACCGAACCAGCGTTTGGTGGTCGCGAGGAAACGGGTGTTCATGTGCACAGCAGGCACATGCGGATTGGCCATATGTGCGACCAGGCTGATACCGGTTGCAAAAAAGCTGGGGTCTTCCGCCGCGCCGTGGATTGTCTGGGCGAAATCGGGGTTGAACGCGCCGCCGACGGTCGAAACGTTGACGCCGACCTTTTCAAAGACCTGGCCCTTCATTACCCCGCGCACCCCGCCGCCACCGGGCGAGCCGTCATGATCGGTGCGATCCCAGGGCAGATATTCAAAGCTGGCATCGGACCCGGCCTCACGCTCGATGGCCTCAAATTCCGCGCAAATGCGGTTTCGCAGCGTTTCGAACCATTCGCGGGCGGTGGCTTGCTGGACGTCGAGGGTCAACGTCATGGCGTCTTCTCCATTGGCAATTGCCCTGTTTGGCGCAGGGCTTCCGAAAGCGCGATGCCAGCCGAAACGGCAACATTCAAGGAGCGAAATCTGGGTTGCATCGGAATCCGTATGCGCAGGTCGCACGCAGCATGCACATCTTCAGGAACCCCGGCGCTTTCGGAACCAAAGAGCAAAATGTCATCGGGATGGAAGTTAGTGTCAAACAGCGAAGTCGAGCCCTTGCTGCTCATCAGCGCTATTCGCCGGCCTTCGACTTTTGCGGATTGGGCAAATGCCTGCCAGTCGGCAAAACGCTCTACCTCGACGGCTTCGGCATAATCCATACCCGCCCGTTTCAGCGCCTTGTCTGAAAAAGGAAAGCCGCACGGCTCGATGATTGCACAGGGCACACCAAGGCAGGCACTCAGGCGCAAAATCGTGCCGACATTTCCGGCGATGTCGGGCTGGTAGAGGGCAATTTTCAAGGTAGGTTCCGTTTTTTGCAACTTATACACAGGCGAATGACACATATTGGCCAATTTCCCGGTTGGCAAATCGGGCGCAACGCGTCTATGAGGCCGCGGAATCACAGTTGGCCTACAAGCCAGACTGTGCAAGAATGACAAGAATATAGGGGTTAACCGCGCGGCAGTCTGCCGCTTCAAAGCGGAGTTTGAGGGCGAAACATGGCTACGGTCGAACAGGCGGAAAGCATGACAGAAACAGTTGCCGAAGATGGCGTTCGCCGTCGGGATTTCATTCACATTGCTGCAGTTAGCTGGGCAGGCGTTGGTGCCGCTGCAGTTGCCTTGCCGCTGTTGAACCAGATGGGGGCCAGCGCCGATGTCCGCGCGCTTGCCTCGATCGAGGTTGACGTGGCCGCAATCGAGCCCGGTCAGGCGATCAAGACCAGCTGGCGCAAACAGCCGGTTTTCATCCGTAACCTGACCCCGGCCGAAGTTGCTGATGCAAACAAGGTTGCCGTCGGCACGCTGCGCGATCCGCAGACGCTGGCCGAACGCACCAAGCCGGGCAAGGAAAACTGGCTGGTCACCATGGGCGTCTGCACCCACCTTGGTTGCGTGCCGCTGGGCGCTGCGGCGGGTGAAGTAAAAGGCGAATTTGGCGGCTATTTCTGCCCTTGCCACGGTTCGCACTATGATACTGCCGGTCGCATCCGCAAGGGTCCGGCGCCGCTGAACCTGCAGGTTCCCGAATTCGCATTCATTTCCGACACAGTCGTGAAAATCGGTTGAGGAGCGCACCGAAATGAGTTTCCCCTGGGCCAACGAATATAAGCCTCAGCATCCGGTGATGCAGTGGGTCGATGAACGCCTGCCGCTCCCCCGCTTTGTCTACAACGCCATCGGCGGCGGCTATCCCGTTCCGCGCAACCTGAATTACTGGTGGAATTTTGGCGTGCTTTCGGGCGTCGCGCTGATGATCCAGATCATCACCGGCATAATCCTTGCCATGCATTATTATGCAAGCATCGATGGCGCGTTCAACAGCGTCGAGCATATCATGCGCGACGTGAACGGTGGCTGGTTCATCCGCTATGCGCATATGAACGGCGCAAGCTTCTTTTTCATCGTGGTCTACATCCACATATTCCGCGGGCTTTTCTACGGTTCGTACAAGGCCCCGCGCGAAATGGTGTGGTTGCTCGGCGTTGTAATATTCCTGCTCATGATGGCTACCGGCTTCATGGGTTATGTGCTGCCCTGGGGCCAGATGAGCTTCTGGGGTGCGCAGGTTATCACCGGTTTCTTCTCGGCCATTCCGGTCGTGGGTGAGCCATTGCGCCAGTGGCTGCTGGGTGGATTTGCGCCCGATCAAGCCGCGCTCAACCGCTTCTTCTCGCTGCACTATCTGCTGCCCTTCGTCATATTGGGTGCGATCATCCTGCACGTATGGGCGCTGCACATCCCGGGTTCGTCGAACCCCACCGGCGTTGCGGTGAAGGCGGAAAGTGACACGGTTCCTTTCCATCCCTATTACACGGCAAAGGACGGTTTCGGCCTCGGCCTGTTCCTGATTGCTTTTGTACTCGTCACCTTCTTTGCGCCGAATATGCTGGGCCATCCAGACAATTATATTCCGGCTAACCCGATGTCGACGCCTGCGCACATCGTTCCCGAATGGTATTACTGGCCGTTCTACGCGATCCTGCGCGCCTTCACCGTGGACTTTGCGATCCCCTTTACCGGTATCGTGATCATCCCGGCAAAGCTGATGGGCGTGCTGGCAATGTTCGGTTCGATCCTGCTGCTGTTCTTCCTGCCCTGGCTCGATACCTCACCGGTGCGCTCGGGGAAGTATCGCCCGCTGTTCCGGAAGTTCTTCTATGTATTGGTATTCAATATCGGGGTCCTAGGTTTCTGCGGTGTGATGCCGGCCGAGGAGCCCTATGTGATGCTCAGCCAGCTTGCCGCGGCCTACTACTTCGCGCACTTCCTGATCATCCTGCCGATTGTGTCGCGGATTGAAAAAACCGCGCCGCTGCCGAACTCGATCACCGAAGCGGTCACCGGCAAACCGCTCGAAACTGCTGCTGCCTAACAGGGAAAGAATAGCATCATGGTCCGTCTTATCGCTGGTCTGGTCGGCTTGTTCTTCAGCGGAATGCTGCTGATCTCGTTCGTCACGGGTGCCTATACTGCAGTTACCGAGCCTGTTGCGCCGACTGTAGAATCGCAATTCCACAAACATCCCAAGAAGGTGTCGTTCAAACATGACGGCCCCTTCGGTTCCTATGACAAGGCGCAATTGCAGCGCGGTCTGAAAGTGTATGCCGAAGTTTGCTCGGCTTGCCACAGTCTCAACCAGGTTGCTTTCCGTAACTTCGAAGATCTTGGCTATAGCGAAGATGAAGTGAAGGCGATTGCCAAGGGCTGGAAGACCGAGGTTCCCTCGATTAATCCGGAAACCGGTGAGCCTGCCACTCGCCCGGGTCTGCCCTCGGACAAGATTCCTTCGCCCTATGCGAATGAAACAGCAGCGCGTGCCGCCAACAACAATGCGCTTCCGCCTGATCTTTCGCTGATGACCAAGGCTCGCCACAATGGCCCTGCCTATGTCTATTCACTGCTTACCGGCTATCAGGCTGTTCCGGCAAATCTGCCTAAGGAAAGCCGCCCGGGCACCGGCCTGCATTACAATCCTTATTTCGCCAACCTGAACCTTGCGATGGCCCCGCCGCTGACCGGCGACGACCAGGTGACCTTTGACGACGGCACAAAGGCGACCAAGGACCAGATGGCAACGGACGTTGCGGCCTTCCTTACGTGGACAGCCGAACCGAAGATGGAAGCACGCAAGACTGCAGGTTGGGCGTCGCTGATCTTCCTGATCATCTTCACCGCACTGTGCTATCTGTCGTACCGCACCATCTGGGCTGACAAAAAGCATTGAGACTGATTTAGTGAAAAGCCCTGCAGCGCGCGATCGCTGCGGGGCTTTTCATTTGCTGCATATCTATTGACCGGCGCGCGCCGCAATGGCATTAGCGCGGCCACCGGAGCGGGCGGGTATAGCATAGTGGTAATGCTCTAGCCTTCCAAGCTAGCTAGAGGGGTTCGATTCCCCTTACCCGCTCCAACTTTACCAACAGTTTTGCCGATCCCAGCCGCTTCTGCGGCTGTTACCATTTGCGACAAATTCGTGCGCGCATCGGATAGTTCTGCGACCTTTGTTTCCTAAATAGCAGGCAACCGGCCATAGCGGCTCTATGGACAGACACGAAGGTCAAGTGACATGAAAAAGAAACTCCTCATTGGCGGCGGCGCGGTTGCGACTGCTGCAATCGCCGCAGCGGTAGCCTTTGCCGCCCCCGGTCAGATGGGCAAAGCAGACACCAATGGTGACGGTTTGCTCAGCAAGGCTGAAGTAACTTCGATGGCAAACACCCATTTCACCAAGATGGATGTCAACGCCGACGGCCAGATCAATGCCGCAGATCGTGAAGCCAAGCAGAAAGCAAAGTTTGGCGAAATGGACTCCGACAAAAATGGCAGCATCAGTGAAGCTGAATTCACCGCTGCGCATGCCGCACGCATAGCAGAACGTGGCGAACGCGTTGAAGGCAAGATGGGGCGTCGTCACGAAGGTCGTGGCCATCACGGTGGCCGTCATGGCGGCGGCATGAAGATGCTCAAAATGGCCGACAGCAATGGCGACAAGACCATCACCAAGGCAGAAATGATTGCTGCAATTGATGCCCATTTCGCCAAGGCAGACAGCAACAAGGACGGACAGATTTCAAATGCCGAGCATGATGCCATGCGCAGCGCGATGCGCGAACGCATGAAGGCAGCTGCCACAAACTAAGCCTCCTTCCCTGTTAGCGGGGCGGCATTGCCCCTATTACGCCGCCCCGCTTCCCCTTTGCAGATTGGCGCGATAGTAACAGCCGATGCCCAAGACCCGCCCGCATATCCTGTTGGTCGACGACGAACTGTCGATCCGCGATCCTTTGGCGCGTTATCTGGAGAAACAGGGCTATCGCGTGACCGAGGCGGGCAATGCAGCCAATGCGCGCGAAGCACTCAAGGGTTATGATATCGACGTTGTACTGCTCGATATCATGATGCCGGGCGAAGATGGCCTCAGTCTGACGCGTTTCATCGCCGAAAATGGCGGGCCACCGGTTATACTGCTTACCGCACGCTCTGAAGAAGCTGACCGCATTGTCGGCCTTGAAATCGGTGCGGACGATTATGTCGTCAAACCATTCTCTCCCCGCGAACTGGTGGCGCGTATCAAGGTCGCTCTCCGTCGCACCAACGGAGCGCCGGCTGCCAATGGCAATGGCGGTATCATCTGGACCTTTGACGGTTGGGAGTTGAAGACTGCCGAGCAGCAATTGTTCGATCCGCAAGGCGCACTCGTTCCCTTGTCATCGGGTGAGTACCGTCTGCTTGAGGCCCTGATCGAGCGGGCAGGGCAGGTGCTCAATCGCGACCAGTTGCTCGACTTGACCAAGGGGCGCATCGCCGGGCCGTTTGATCGCGCGATCGACAACCAGGTCAGCCGCCTGCGCCGCAAGATCGAACCGGATTCAAAGGATCCCAAATATATCAAGACAATCTGGGGCGGCGGCTATCGCTTCTCGGTCGAAGTGCAACGGAACTGACTGTGACCAGGGGGCTTCGCTTTTTTCCGCGCAGTATGACCGGCAGGATTATGTTGGTGACTGCCTTTGGCCTGTTGCTCGTCCAAGGAATTAACACTGCGATGCGATACCAGATGCTCAAGGGTCGGGCAGTGGTTGAGGCATCATCACTAATGGTTGCGGTAGCATCCAATAGGCTTGATTTTGGCTCGGTTGAACCAGTCAACAGATTGGGAGGCCGGCCCTCGGTCAGAACGATCAGGGCACAGGGACCTCTGAATACGCCAGGATTCCACAGTACCGAAGAATTGGCCGAGCGCCTCGCCATGCATTTGCAATCTGTCTATCCGGAAATCCAGTCGGTGCGTTTGTCTGTTGGACCGGCCTCTGCGCTGCCGGACGATCTTAAACCCAGGCCTCATACTTATCGTAGTGCTCCTGAACAAAAATGGCGCGCAAATTCCAGTCGAGGAGAAGTGGCTCTGCTCAGCGTCAAGCTGGCCGACGGTAACTGGCTCCACTCGGCCGCACGGGTAAGGACGCGCAACATTCTTCCACCGCTGGCGCTTCTTATCGAGACCGGGCTGATCTACCTCGGCGTGATGATCCCATTGTTGCTCGTCATTCGCCAGATTTCCAAACCGTTGCGCCAACTCAACCTGCGTCTCGAGCATGCGGGGTTGGCGAGCGGCGCGCCCCCGCTTGAGCCGCAAGGTCCCGACGACATCCGTAGTTTGATCGACAGTTTCAATACGGCCGAGCAGCGTGTGAATGCGATGTTGACCGAAAAGGACGTGATGTTGGGTGCGATTGGGCACGACCTGAAGACGCCGCTGGCATCGCTGCGTGTGCGTATCGAGTCGGTCGATGATGAGGATGAGCGGAGCAAGATGGCAGCCACAGTTGAGGAAATGGTGCAGATCCTCGACGATATCCTGATTCTCGCCCGGCTTGGAAAATCGTCTGAAACACCAGTTCTGACCGACATCAACGCGTTGGTCGAAATGGTGGCGGGTGAGTTGGACAACGATGATCGGCTGTCGGGGAAGGACAGCGCCGAAAAATGCCGCGCAACCGTCCGTCCGGTGCTGCTGCGCCGGGCCTTGCGCAACCTGATGGGCAATGCCTTGCAATATGGAGGCAAGGCGCAAATCAGCACGATATGCAATGGCGACCACGTACTTGTTACAATCGAGGATGAAGGCCCCGGACTGGCTCCCGACCAGATGGTGCAGATGTTTGAGCCCTTTGCCCGCGCTGAAACATCACGCAACCGTGCCTCGGGCGGAAGTGGCCTGGGGCTGACCATTGCCCGCGCCATTGCAAGGGTGCATGGCGGCGACATAGTGCTGGAAAATCGGGTCGAAGGTGGGCTGCGAGCTACCTTGTGCCTCAGCCAGAAAACGGGCTAAATTCCGCTTGGCTGCTTTTTCCAGCTGCCGCTTGCCTGATATTCGCTTTTGACATTGCCATCGCCGGGCAGGTTACCACCCCCGAAGCTGGCGTCGCCGCCCTGCGCGCGCGCGTTCGCAGAATAGTCCGGCGCAGTGTAGCTTGGCGCAAGTGCGGCGCGATAAGGTGCGATGTCGTTATAGGCCGCAGCACCGGTGGCGTTACTGGCCAGACCTGACTTGGCGATAGCGTCGGCCTCCGCCTTCATCCGCAGCGCGGCGAATTCGCGTTCATATTGCTGCTGCAACTGGATCGGATCAAGCAGGGGCAATTTGTCAGCCGTCCACACCCTTGGCTTCGGCCCGGGGAAGGGTTCACGGCCAGCATGGCTGCGGAAGAATGCAGACGGGCGCCCGGCACTGCCTTTCCAGCTATAGAAACGGTGCGCACCGATGGTGCCGATGAAATTCAGGCTCGGGGCCCAATAGGGATAGACATAGGTCGCGTGATAGTGTGTCGCCATGCCGACGGGCGCATAAACCGAGCCCGAAAGCGCATCCATCGCAACACGCTGTGCCCGCAACCAAGACGGGCGGGCAGGGGTGCGCGCCATCGACCCGTCGCAGCTATAGCTGAACTGGCAACCGGTAGCGCGTTCCGACCCCTGATAAATGACGCCGCAAACGCTGTTCGGATAGGTCGGATGCCGCATGCGGTTGATGATGACCTGCGCGACGGCGCGCTGGCCTGCGTCAGGTTCGTTCGCAGCTTCGTAATAGATTGCATCGGTCAGGCACTTCAGCGCGCGGCCATAATCAACCGTTCCCGCCTTCATCACGAACGGCGCGGTCGCTGCGTTTGTCGCGAATGCAGAGAGATCGGCCTTTGCAACCAAAGCCGATGTTTCGGGGGGAATACCCGATACCGATTTTGTCAATTTGAGTTGGGGCGCCGCGGGGGCGTTCACATCGGGATCAAGGAAGAAAAAGGCTGAGCCAGAGAAATTTTCGTCAGCCCGTTCGGCAGCATCTGCCAGCAAATCCTTGGTCGATGGTTCGCTCGGAACACTCCACGCCCACTGGGCCGAGCTAGGTAGCAATGCCAAAAGCAGAAAGGCTATCACCACAAGCACAACCTCACGCCAGCCAAACAGGCGCCGTTGGCGCTTGGCAGGTGCTTGCCGTTTTTGCGGTGCGCTGTCTGTGTGGAACGGCTGATGCAGCATGTTTGTGACTAAAGTTATACCCCTGTAACGAGTCGCCTATAGGCGCAACGGATTACAATCTGGAGTGCTAATTTTGCCCTGTTTCATCGCGGGACGCGCAGAAAGCCTTGGATTAACGTGACATATTTTTACGGCGCTTGTAAAAAATTGTGCAGCGCAGCAACAAACTTGCGTTTGGAACGGAAATAGGCGCTTTTGCTTGCACCATCGTTGGCAACACGCCTAGAAGGCCGCCCGCAATAGACTTAGTGGAGTAATCGAGATGGCGGCGAATTGGACGCCCGAAAGCTGGCGCAACCATGACGGCAAGCAGATGCCGACCTATCGTGACCAGGAAGCACTGGCCGCGACGGAAACAACGCTGCGCAACTTTCCGCCGCTGGTATTCGCGGGTGAAGCGCGCAACCTGACTTCGGAACTTGCCGATGTGGTGGATGGCAAGGCGTTCCTGCTCCAGGGTGGCGATTGTGCGGAGAGTTTTGCCGAATTCCACCCGAACAACATCCGCGATACGTTCCGCGTGCTGTTGCAGATGGCTGTCGTCCTGACCTTTGCCAGCAAGCTTCCGGTAGTAAAGATTGGCCGCATGGCAGGTCAGTTTGCCAAGCCGCGCTCTGCCGATACCGAAGTGATCGATGGCGTCGAGCTGCCTAGCTATCGCGGCGACATCATCAACGACATTGCATTCGAATCCGTCGCGCGCGAGCCCGATCCCGAACGTATGGTCAAGGCCTATAGCCAGGCTGCGGCCACGCTGAACCTGCTTCGCGCATTCAGCCAGGGCGGCTATGCCAACCTGCAACAGGTTCATGCCTGGACGCACGATTTCATGGGACGTTCGCCATGGGCGAAAAAGTTCAAGGATGTGGCCGACCGTATTGGTGAGGCGCTGGCCTTCATGGAAGCCTGCGGTATCACCCCCGAAACCGTTCCCCAGATCAAGGGCACCAGCTTCTACACCAGCCATGAAGCGCTGCTTTTACCCTATGAGCAGGCGATGACGCGGCAGGATTCGCTTACCGGTCAATGGTACGACACCTCGGCGCATATGCTGTGGATTGGCGACCGCACCCGTTTTGAGGGTTCGTCGCATGTCGAATTCCTACGCGGTATCGGCAATCCGATTGGCATGAAGTGCGGGCCGAGTCTGGAGCCGGATGCGCTGTTGCGGATGCTCGATACGCTGAATCCGGCGCGCGTTCCAGGGCGGATGACGCTGATTACGCGCTACGGCCATGACAAGATCGAGGCCGGTTTGCCGAAGCTGGTGCGTGCAGTGCAGCGCGAAGGCCATCC
>NZ_CALMSV010000060.1 GCF_937872355.1 uncultured Sphingorhabdus sp.
TGATGACTGTAACCATCGCTTCGGCCATGGCTTCAAAGAAGCCGGCCAATATCTGCTTCTTGCCAGCCTCCAGCCGCGTGATCGCGAAGGCAAAGGCGATGGTGAAGATGATGAGAGGTAGCAAAGCATCGCTTGCTGCAGCCTGAAACGGATTGGTCGGGACCACCGCTTTCAGGAACTCGCTGAACGGCGGCGGTGCGGCGGCGGGTTCGACAGCGCCCATGGCTTGGCGCAAGGCCTGTGCAGCATCCGGATCAAGCGGGAAAATCGCCAGCAGGGCAGGACCAGCACGAGAATGGAGATCATGGTAATTACCGAACGCGTTGCAGTGCGCCCTGCGCTCGCAGCGTTCGCGGTTTGGACGATGCCGGTAATCAGCAAGGCGACGACGAGCGGGATCACTGTCATCCGAAGGCCGTTGAGCCAGATCGTGCCAACGACATCGGCAATATCGTGGAAGAGCGGAGAGCGATCGCCAACCGCCATCCCGATCAGCAATCCGGCAATCAGCGCCGCCAAAATGATCCACGCCTTTTTCATGCAAGCTCCCATTGTCGATTTTGCGCCTCTTATGCACTGCTGGACAAAACTGACAAGCGGCAAGACTTTACGGCGGGTTGTGAATTTCCGGCTTGGAGCATGTGGCGACGCTGGCTAAGGCTGAACGCAACAAATTGAGGGAGTCTGACAGTTGGGTGGCAGGAAATATTTCGGCACGGACGGCATCCGCGGACGGACCAATGCCAGCGCCATGACCGCCGAAATGGCAATGAAGGTGGGGCAGGCAGCAGGCGCACATTTCCTGCGTGGCGATCACAAACACCGCGTTGTCATCGGTAAGGATACAAGGCTGTCGGGTTATATGGTTGAAAACGCGCTGGTGGCCGGTTTCACCAGCGTTGGCATGGATGTGATCCAGTTCGGGCCGATCCCGACGCCTGCAGTTGCCCTGCTTACCCGTTCAATGCGGGCTGACCTTGGCGTAATGATTTCGGCAAGCCATAACCCCTATGAGGATAACGGCATCAAGCTGTTTGGACCCGACGGATTCAAGCTATCGGACGAAGATGAGCATGCGATCGAGGCCCTGCTCGACCAACCGCCCAAGCTTGCCAAGTCGATGGATATAGGCCGTGCCCGGCGAGTCGAGGATGCGCGTGGGCGTTATATCCACGCGGTAAAAGCGACCTTGCCAGAGCATATCCGTTTTGACGGTCTGCATGTCGTGCTCGATTGTGCGCATGGTGCAGCCTATCAGGTGGCGCCTGCCGCAATCTGGGAATTGGGAGCAAGGGTTACTGCGATTGGGGTTAATCCCAATGGCAAGAACATCAATGATCGTGTCGGTTCCACCCACACGGCGACGCTGCAGGAAACGGTGGTCGCCGCAGGTGCCGACATCGGTATTGCGCTGGATGGCGATGCCGACCGTCTGATTGTCGTGGATGAACAAGGCCGCGTTGTTGATGGTGATCAGATAATGGCCCTGCTCGGAACCGCGATGAGCCGCAATGGTTTGTTACGTGGGAAAGGCATTGTCGCAACGGTGATGTCGAACCTCGGCCTTGAACGCTATTTGCAAAGCCAGCATCTCGAACTCGTCCGCGCCAAGGTTGGCGACCGTTATGTGCTGGAAGAAATGCGCGCGCGTGGGATGAATGTTGGCGGGGAGCAATCAGGGCATATGATCATGCTCGACCATGCCACTACCGGTGATGGAACCATTGCCGCGCTGCAGGTTCTCGCCGAACTGGTCGAGAGCGGAAAGAAGGCCAGTGAATTGCTGCATCTCTTCGATCCGGTCCCGCAGTTGCTCAAAAATGTACGCTATTCGGGTGGCAAGCCGCTGGAGAATGGCACAGTCAAATCGGTCATTGCCGAAGCGGAAAAAGAGTTGGAGGGCTCCGGGCGCCTTGTCATTCGGCCCTCGGGCACCGAGCCGTTGATACGCGTGATGGCCGAAGGCGACGATGCCAAGCAGGTTCGTGCGATTGTCGACCGTATCTGCGCCGCCGTAGAGGAAGCTGTCTGATGCTGGAAATGCGCCCCGATTGCGAAAAGTGCGGAGCCGATTTGCCGGCGCAATCTGGCGGCGCTTTTATCTGCTCGTTCGAATGTACTTTCTGCGCCGAATGTGCAGATGGGCTGGATGAACGCTGCCCCAATTGCGGCGGTGAATTGCTCGACCGCCCTACGCGGACAGCAAAATTGCTTGAGAAATATCCGGCCTCAACCGAGAGGAGGTATAAGGGATGAGTACCGCCCGCATCCTGATCATTGCCGGTTCTGACAGCGGCGGCGGTGCGGGTATTCAGGCCGACATCAAGACCGTCACCATGCTGGGTGGCCACGCGATGACGGCGGTGACCGCAATCACCGCGCAGAACACGCTGGGCGTCGATGCGGTCCATATGATTCCGACGCAAATGGTGATTGACCAGATTGCAGCAGTCGTCAGCGATATTGGCGTAGATGCGGTCAAGATCGGAATGATCGGAAGTGCGGAGACAGCGCATGCGGTTGCGGACAGCCTGTCCGAATTGTCTTGCCCGATCGTATTCGACCCCGTGATGGTCGCGAGCAGCGGGGCAATTCTTGCCGACGACGATACGATTTCGGCGTTCGAACGGCTGATGCGGCTTGCGACGCTTACGACACCTAACCTGCCTGAACTGGAGGCGTTAGGCGGGCGAGAGGCTTTGCTCGAACGCCATATACCGCTCCTCATCAAGGGTGGGCATGCGGAAGGTGACCTTATTATCGATCGCCTTGATCTGGCTGAGGGACAAGGCTGCGACTGGGCCGATCCGCGGATCGAAACGCGCAACACCCATGGCACCGGCTGCACACTTGCCAGTGCGATTGCGACCGGATTGGGTCAGGGCTTTACGTTTGAGCAGTCGATCGAACGCGCACGCCTGTTTGTTCGACTTGCTCTCTACGATGCGCCGGGGCTCGGGCAGGGCCACGGGCCAATGGGGCACCAATATGTCCGTGAGGATGCTATGGTCGAAGGTCCGTCGCTTAACCAAGTGACTGTTGGTTGCACCAACTATGCGGCGGCGGTGGATTTTTATAAGGCGCTGGGGCTGCAGCAGATCGTAGATAGCCCTTCCAACGGCTACGCTCGTTTCGAGGTGCCCAACGGCGCAACCTTCTCGATCCACGAAAGTCAGGATATCGCCACC
>NZ_CALMSV010000061.1 GCF_937872355.1 uncultured Sphingorhabdus sp.
GTGAGGCTTATGCAAACCCGCTGCGCATGGTGATCGTGCTCGACATACAGCGCATGTATGTTTTTGATGGCGACAGCTTGGTCGGGTTCACAACGGTTTCTACCGGCAAGAAGGGTAAGGAAACGCCGACGGGCGTATTCAAGATCCTGCAGAAAAAGGTTTATCACGAATCAAATCTGTACGCGAACGCGCCGATGCCGTTCATGCAAAGGTTGACGTGGGATGGAATTGCGCTCCATGCGGGTCACAATCCCGGTTATCCAGCGTCGCACGGCTGCATCCGATTGCCGAAAGTTTTCGCAGAGTCGCTTTATGGCGCAACCGTTATGGATGGCGAAGTTGTGATACTTGAAAGCTTGAGCAAGCGGCGGCCCAAGCCGCAACCAGCTCCCGCCCCGCCCGTGGAGCCAGCACCTGTTGCGCCGGAACAGCCTGTTCAAACATCGCCACTGACCACTGCTTGAATTACACCCAAGCTTCTTGCTTGCCGTAGCGGCATGGAGGTTGACGTTTACGCTAACGTAAACTAATGTCGCTTTCGCCTGTCAGGGAGAAGGTGGCGCTGGAATGAATAATATATTGGGAAACGGAAAACCGGCTGACGCCACCATCGAGACGCCAGATGCGCTCGGCCGCGAAAGCTATACGATTTCCGATCTGTCGGCCGAATTCGATGTGACGGCCCGTGCGCTTCGCTTCTATGAAGATCAGGGGCTGATTTCACCCGAGCGGCAGGGGCTGGCGCGCATTTACTCGAAACGGGATCGCGCCCGTCTCGCGTGGATCCTGCGGGCGAAGCGAGTGGGGTTTAGCCTTGCCGAAATCCGCGAAATGATTGATCTCTACGATCTGAACGATGGCCGCAATGTCCAGCGTCGCGTCACCATTCAGAAGTGCCGCGAACGGGCCGAACTGCTGAAAAAGCAGCGTCAGGATCTGGATAGCGCGATTGCCGAATTGAATGATTTTGTCGCCTTGGTCGAACGGGTCGAGGCGGAGGAAAACAAGGCAGCCTAAGCTGCCAAAACTTGAAAACCAGAGGACGTTATGCCGCAATATAAAGCGCCGGTGCGCGACACGCTTTTCATTCTCAACGAAGTTCTGGGCATCGACAAATATGCCAATCTGCCGGGCTTTGAAAATGCCAGCGCCGACATGGTTGAGGCCATCCTTACCGAGGGGGCGAAGTTCGTCGAGAACGAATTATTCCCGTTGAATGCGGTTGGCGACAAACAGGGTTGCACCCGTCATGCAGATGGTTCGGTGACCACACCCGAAGGCTTCAAAGAAGCCTATAAGGCCTATTGCGAAGCCGGTTGGGGAACGCTTTCGGCACCGGTTGAATATGGCGGGCAGGGGATGCCGCATGTCCTGTCGATGGCATTCGAAGAATATATGGCGAGTTCCAATATGGCGTTCGGCATGTACCCGGGGCTGACCCACGGCGCGGTGTCGGCAATTCTTGTAAAAGGCAGCGACGAGTTGAAGGCGATCTATGCGCCGAACATGATCAGCGGCAAATGGACGGGCACTATGAACCTGACCGAGCCGCATTGCGGCACCGATCTGGGCCTGATCCGTACCAAAGCTGTGCCCAATGGTGATGGCAGCTACGCGGTTACCGGTACCAAAATTTTCATTTCGTCGGGCGACCATGATCTGGCCGAGAACATCATCCATCTCGTCCTCGCAAAGACGCCCGACGCGCCTGATAATGTGAAGGGCATTTCGCTTTTCATCGTTCCCAAATTCCTGGTGAACGAAGACGGCTCGCTTGGTGAACGCAATACCCTCGGTTGTGGATCGCTGGAGCACAAGATGGGCATCCATGGCAACGCAACCTGCGTGATGAACTATGATGGCGCGACTGGTTATCTGGTCGGTGAGGAGAATAAGGGCCTAGCCGCGATGTTCATCATGATGAATATCGCGCGCCTCGGTGTGGGGCAGCAGGGTCTGGGCGTTGCTGAAGTCGCATACCAAAATGCCGTGCAATATGCGCACGACCGACGTCAGGGGCGTGCTCTGACCGGGCCGCAGGATCTGAATGAGAAAGCCGACACGCTGTTCGTTCACCCTGACATCCGCCGCATGCTGATGGATTCGAAGGCGTTCACCGAAGGGATGCGCGCTTTGTGCCTCAATGGCGCGTTGTTGGCCGACATCATCCACAACGGGCAGACTGAAGAAGAACGCACGGTTGCTGACGATCTGCTCTCGCTGCTCACGCCGGTCATCAAGGGATATGGCACCGATAAGGGCTATGAAGTCGCGACCAATGCGCAGCAGGTCTATGGCGGGCATGGCTATGTCGGTGAGTGGGGCATGGAACAATATGTCCGCGATGCCCGCATCACGATGATCTACGAAGGCGCCAATGGCGTGCAGGCAATGGACCTTGTTGGCCGCAAGCTGGCGCAAAATGGCGGGCGTGCGGTGCAGGCCCCCTTTAAATTGGTCGGTGACGAATGCGCCGCCGCGAAAGGCAGCAAGCTGGAAGATTTCGCGACCCGACTTGAAAAGGCCAATGGCGAATTGAAGGCCGCGACGATGTGGTTCATGCAGAATGGCATGGCCAACCCGAACAATGTCGGCGCGGGTGCGCATCATTATATGCACATCATGGGTATCGTCGCGCTGGGCTTGCAATGGCTGCGTATGGCGACTGCGTCACAGGCTGCGCTAGATGCCGGAACGGGCAATGCTAAATTCTACGAGACGAAGCTAGTCACCGCTCGTTATTTTGCCGAGCGCTTCATCCCCGATTGCGGTGCGCTGCGCCGCAAGATCGAGGCGGGAAGCGAAGCGATCATGGCACTTGAGCCGGAGATGTTCGCGGTAGCTTGATATGGCAGCAAAGCCTTCCGCCGATATTGGGCCCATCGTCGTCGAAGGGCGCAATTGTTGGCGGATTGCCCGTGCCAACCGTGTGTCGGTGGTGGTCGATGCCGCCGACTATTTCCATTATGTCCGCGAGTTGTGCGAAGAAGCGCAGAACCTGCTGTTGTTCATTGGCTGGGATTTCGATTCCCGCATTTCGCTTGAGCCCGGGGACCGCAGCAGACGTGCGAGGCTCTCAAACTTCTTCCTACGGCTGGCACGCCGCAATCCGCGCCGCCGGATTGCGATCCTCAAATGGCGTTTCGGGGCGCTCAAGCAGTTCTTGATTCCTGCAAGCGCATGGACGTTGGCGCGCTGGGCAGCAACGCGAGCGATCGAGTTCAAATTTGACGGCGCGCATCCCGCCGGATGCAGCCATCACCAGAAAATTGTCATTGTCGATGATTGCCTCGCTATATGTGGAGGGATCGATCTGGCATCAGGCCGATGGGACACGCCTGACCATCTGGATGATGATCCCAAACGCGTGTTGCCCAATGGAAAGCTGCATGCGCCCTGGCATGATATTACGATGCTGATGGACGGGGATGTCGCGGGTGCGCTGGGAGAATTGGCGCGGGACCGTTGGGCCGTTGCGGGCGGCAAGCCGCTACCTTCTGTCCGCGAAATCGAACCGCAATGGCCGGACGATGTACCCGTATTGTTCAAAAATGTCGATCTCGCCATTGCCCGCACCCGAGCGCCCTATGGCGAGATTGAAGAAGTGCGCGAGATCGAGTCCCTCTACCTTGATATGATCGCAGCGGCGAAGAAGTTCATTTATATCGAGAACCAGTATCTGACCTCCGCCAAGATCGCGGCTGCCATTGCAACGCGGATGGGAGAGGCCAATCCACCCGATATCGTCGTTGTAATGCCACGTTCGGCGGAAGGCTGGCTCGAGCAGAAGGCGATGGACGCCGCGCGGGTGCAACTGGCGCGCGCAATTGGAAAGGTCGATAAGGGCGATCGTTTCCACATCTATGTGCCCGTCACCAAAGGCGGCACCGACATCTACGTTCATGCCAAGCTGATGATTGTCGACGACAGGATAATGCGGATCGGCTCAGCCAATCTCAACAACCGTTCGCTAGGGCTGGATAGCGAATGCGACATGGTGCTCGATTGCGCTTTGCCCGCCAACAAGGGCTCCGAAAAGGCGATTTCCGAATTGCGGACACGATTGCTGGCAGAGCATCTCGGCGTTGATAAAAAATTCGTTTCGGAAACATTCTCCAAAACCGGATCGCTGGTCGACACGGTTGAGGCGCTACGCGGGAAGGGCAAGACGCTCGAACTGCTCGATTTGGAAAAACCGGGTCCGCTCGACAAGTTGATCGCCGAAAACGAACTGCTCGATCCTGAACATGCCAACGGCTTTCTCGAGCCGTTGCAGCAACGCGGATTGCGCAAGCGTTGGAGCGAAGGTCGCGCGCGGATTGCCAAAAGGCTGGCGCGACGCCGAGCGACGAGCCGTTAGGCTGCGCTGCATTCACGACCGACCGAGTGCGATGGGCGGTTAGGCTTTTGAAGGGCACCAGTCGGCGCTTGCGGCTGGCAAAGGCACGAAAAAGTTAGAAAAGTCCCATTCGACAGGGGGTTGTACAGATGAGGAGCAACCGATGTCGATAACCCGGAAATGGTCGCAAAGTCCGGTCGCATGGGCCGCCGCACTGGCGGTTATCCTGCCTTTCGCTTTTGGAACGGTGCATGCCGCCGAACCTGCCAAACCTGCGGCTTCACCCGAAGCACCCGTTCCACCTCCAACGATTGACAGCAATGGCGATGGAAAGCCGGATGCGTGGGATCGCGATGGCAATAGCAAAGCAGACGCCTGGGATACCAACGGCGACGCAAAGCCCGATCTGTTCGACAATGACGGCGATGGGAAGCCCGACGCAGATCGCTGACCTTATTCGGCCCGCGGGTCGCACAGGGTCGGGCCGGAGCCGGGGCGGTGCAATCCGCCCCGGCGCATTTTACTCGACCGGCAGGAAATCGGGGACCGACAGATAGCGCTCGCCGGTATCATAATTGAAGCCAAGAACGCGGCTGCCTGCAGGCAGTTCCTTCAGTTTTTGAGCGATGGCAGCAAGCGTAGCACCTGACGAAATGCCGACCAGCATGCCTTCTTCGCGTGCGGCTCGGCGCGCCATTTCCTTGGCGTCTTCGGGGTCGACCTGAATTACACCATCAATCAACTGGGTGTGGAGGTTCGCCGGAATGAAGCCTGCACCTATGCCCTGGATCGGGTGCGGCCCGGGTTGACCACCGCTGATCACCGGCGACAGCGTCGGCTCAACGGCATAAACCTTCAGGTTCGGCCAGGCTTCCTTCAGAAACTTCGCGCAACCCGTGATGTGGCCACCAGTGCCGACGCCCGTGATCAATACATCAATCGGGCTATCCTTGAAGTCTGCGAGAATTTCGGGGCCGGTTGTGCGGACATGGACGTCGACATTGGCCGGATTCTCGAACTGCTGCGGCATCCAGCTATTGGGTGTGCTTTCGACCAGTGCAATTGCGCGTTCGATGGCTCCCTTCATACCCTTTTCGCGCGGAGTAAGGTCAAAGGTTGCGCCATAAGCGAGCATCAGGCGGCGGCGCTCGATCGACATGCTTTCGGGCATCACCAACACCAGCTTGTAACCTTTGACCGCCGCAACCATCGCAAGACCCACACCGGTGTTACCGCTGGTCGGCTCAATAATCGTCCCCCCCGGTTTCAGGCTGCCATCCTTCTCCGCTGCCTCGATCATCGCAAGGCCGATACGGTCCTTGATCGAACCACCGGGATTGGAGCGTTCGGACTTGATCCAGACTTCGGCGTCGCCAAACATCCGCTGGAGGCGGATATGTGCGCTGTTGCCGATGGTTTCGAGGATGGAATTGGCCTTCATGGTTTCGGCTCCTTTACTTCACGAAATTGCGGCTCAAATGTTCGGGCGTTTTTCAGTTCAGGGAACAGCTTGGCCCAGATACCAGTAATAACAATAGCCCCTGCGCCGCCGAATACAACTGCACCGACAGGCCCGAGCAGTGCAGCGGCAAAGCCAGACTGCAGCTCTCCCAGTTCGTTTGAGGCGGATATCGCAAGGCCGGAGACCGAACTTACTCGGCCGCGCATTGCATCGGGGGTGTTGAGCTGCACCAGAGAGCCACGCACATAGACGGAGAGCATGTCTGCCGCACCCAATATGGCGAGCATCGACAACGCGACTGCCATTGACGCGCCCATATTCAGCCAATCGATCTTGGCGTTGCCGAACAGATACTGGCCGATGATATGCGAATAGCCAAAGCCGATGGTGGCGATACCAAACACCACTACCGCCCACAGCATCTTGGCACCGACATTGTGCTTCAATGGCCGAAACGACAGATAAATCGCGACTATCGCAGCGCCAAAGGCGGGGGCAGCACGAAGCTGACCCAAACCGTCGGGGCCTACGTGCAATATGTCACGCGCATAGACCGGCAGCAGGGCGGTGGCGCCAGCCAACAGTACGGCAAATAGATCGAGAGTGATTGCTCCCAACAGGAACCGTTCGGAGAAAGTGTATTTCATCCCCTCAACCATCATCCGCACCGGATGCTTTTTCTCGGTCATCGGAGGTGGGAAAACGGGACGGACCGTAGCGATTGAAATGCTCGACAGGATCAGCAATGCCACCGTCATCCAGTAAGATCCCGCCGCATTTTGCGCATACATCAATCCGCCTACCGCCGGGCCAATTACCGATGCGCTTTGCCAGGCGATGGAACCCAGGGCGATAGCGCGGGGGAGCGATTCCGGTGGAACAATATTGGGCGCGATAGCCGCCATAGAGGGGCCAACAAAGACACGCGCTACTCCGTGGAACGCCGCGAGCGCGAACAGCAATGGCAAAGTCAGCGCATCATGATAGGTCAAAAGGCCAAGCCCCAGCGCGACCCCCGCGTCGACCATATTGGCAAAAATCGCGACACGCCGCCGTTCAAAACGATCCGCCGCCCAGCCTGCAACCGGCGTCAGCAAGGCTAGTGGGATGAACTGAAACAGGCCGAGCAGCCCTAACTGAAACGCTGCTGCTTTGGGGGACATGCCATAATCGGTGCGCGCAACATCATAGACCTGCCAGGCGATGACGACGACCATCGACATGGTCGCAATAACCGCCATGAAACGCGCCAGCCAGTATCGGCGATAATCAGGTATGCTGAATGGGTGCGGTGCGGACGACATGCTCACCATTCCGCCTATCGGCAGTTTATCGCCAAGGCAATGTTGCACTTGTTGTAACGCAACAAGTTGAGCTTTGGTGGCAGTGTCATGTCGCTGGTCGAATTCGCGCTGGAACTAAATGGCAAAGAGGTGCAGCATCGATGCAGCATCGATGCAGCATTTTATATTCGGGGAGAAATACTATGAGATTAAAACAGGCGGCTTTGGCCGTATCATTGGCCGCATTGGCGATTACCGGTGGCTGCAAAAAAGTTGACGGCGACACCAGCGCGCTAACTGCCAATGACGGCAGCGAGTGGGGTGGCTTTGTCGAAACATTCCTTGAAGGCTATTTCAAGATCAACCCGACCTTTGCGGTCTATCAGGGCAAGCATGAATTTGACGGGCAGCTTCCCGACTGGTCACCCGAGGGCATCAAGGCGGCGATCGACTATCGCAAGAAAGCCATTGCCGATGCCAAAGCCATTGACGCTTCGAAACTGACCGACGCGCAGAAGTTCGAACGCGACTATCTGGTGCATGCGATGGAAGGCGAACTCTTCTTCCTCGAAGATGCCGACAGCCTGCACAAAAATCCGGCGGCCTATGTCGGGGTGCTCGATCCAAACGTCTATATCGCGCGTCCCTATGCTGATGCCGAAACGCGGATGAAGGCGTTCATAAAATATGCCAATAATGTCCCCAAGGCGGCGGAGCAAATCAAAATGAACCTCAAGCTGCCGCTACCCGCGACTTACGTTAAAATCGGTACTGCCGGCTTTGGCGGCTTTGCCGATTATTACACCGGCGATGCCAAAAAGGCCTTTGCCGAGGTAAAGGATGCAGAGCTGCAAAAGCAGTTTGACGAAGCGGCAACCAAGGCCGCGGCGGCGATGAAGGATCTTGCTGGCTATGTCGGCTCACAACCCGGAACCGATGGCGGCTATGCGCTGGGTGCGGAGAAGTTCGCCAAGATGGTTTTGAAAACCGAAGGTGTGAATGTCTCGCTCGACGAACTGGAGGCGATTGGTCGGGCCGACCTCAAGGCCAACCAGCAAGCGCTCGCCAAGGCGTGTGGTGTCTATGCACCCGGCGCGTCGATGCAGGATTGCATGACCAAGATGGGCATGAACAAGGCTGCCGATGGCCCGGTCGCGGAGGCGCGTCGCCAGTTGCCGCCGTTGAAGCAGTTCCTGATCGACAAGGATATCGTCTCAATCCCCGGCACCGAAGAGGCCAAGGTAGAAGAGTCGCCGCCCTATAACCGGCAGAACAGCGCCTATATCGATATCCCGGGGCCTTATGAAAAAGGCCTGCCGTCGGTCTATTATATCTCGCCGCCCGATCCGACTTGGGACAAGGCGACGCAGGATGGCTTCGTCCCCGGCAAATATGACTTGCTCGGCACATCTGTGCACGAAGTATGGCCGGGCCACTTCCTGAACTTTCTTCATTCAAACCGCTCCAAGTCGATCTTTGGCAAGCTGTTTGTCGGCTATGCCTTTGCCGAAGGCTGGGCGCATTATACCGAGGAAATGATGATGGATGCCGGGCTGGGTGATACCACCGCTTCACCGGAGGAAGCGGCGGAGATGAAAATCGGTCAGCTATCCAACGCACTGCTGCGCAACTGCCGCTACCTATCCGCAATTGGCCTGCACGCACGCGGAATGACGGTCGCGCAGTCCGAACAGCTGTTCAAGACCGAATGCTATCAGGATGCCGGCAACAGCAAGCAACAGGCGGCGCGCGGCACTTATGATCCGGCCTATCTCAACTATACGATGGGCAAGCTGATGATCCGCAAGCTGCGCGATGATTGGACCAAAGGAGACCGCAAGAAATGGAAGGCGTTCCACGACGAATTCCTGTCCTACGGTGGCCCTCCTATCCCGATGGTGCGCCAAGCGATGCTGAAGGAGAAGGAAGCCAAGGCGGTATTTTGAAGCAATTAATCCTCTCCCCCTCAGGGGAGAGGTATGTAGCCTTGGCACTGAAAGCGTTTAGGCGAAGTGGAGAGGGGGAAGGCTGGGTGTGATCTAGCCGTCGAACCCCTCTCTGCTGCGACTAGGCAGCAAGCTGCCAAGTCTCGTTGTCTCTCCCCTGAAGGGGAGAGACATTTCTCACTCCTTCACCGGCTCATCATTCAGTGGCGTATTCCGCCCCCACCAGCGGCGCAGACCTGCGCCCAGGGGGCTGCGCAATAGCCAGACCAGCAGAACGCCCAGCAACACCCAAGGCAGGCCTCCGCCAATAAGCAGCAAAAGGAAACTCGCCATCGTCACAAAGCTGGCGATCGCGGTTTCCCATGCTCCGGCAAAGGGATTACCGCTGCCAAAGCCGGGAATGCCTTCGCCGCCCGAATAGACGAATTCCATCGGTGTCGTCGCAAGCTGTTCTTCGCCGCTGCGCCGCGTGTCGCGTTCGCCATCCAGCTGTTCGCGGATACGCTGTGCTTGCTCCTGCAGCTCAGTGCGCTCGCGGTCACCCATGCCGCCCGCTTTCAGCCGCGCCTCGATGCGGTTGAGTTCCGCCTGCAGGTCTGAACTGCGACGTTGCGAGGCACTAATCCCGCTGCCGACATCGACGCCCTGGATCTGGCTGTCGACCAATATCCCCTTGGCCTTTTCGACCGAGGCAATGGCATCCTTGCCGAATTTGCGCGCGATTGACGGGTCGAGCTTGAAGGCGAGCGAAGCGTTCACCTCATCCTCGTCGATCAATGAATAGCGCATGCCGGTGATGCGGCACCTCGACAGGCCCAAAGTTTCGCACGCGGCGGCGTGCTCCTCCTGCACCGCGGCGATCTTTGCATCGGGCACGCGGAAGGCATAGCGATAGTTGAACGCCACCCCTGGTGCCGCACTGACGCGGACATTTGGGCCAGCGGCAGCATCGGCGGTCATCGGCTCGGACGCCATTTCGACCATGGGCGCTTCTTCGCGGACATCCATGGTGGACATGGCTTCGCGCGATTTGGTTTCTTCCGCACCCTGACAACCGGCGAGGATCAGTGTGGTGGCAATGAACGGGGTAGCAAGGACCAACACATGGCGTTTCATGATTTCTCTCCCAAGACAGCGGCAACGCACCGCTGACTCGATGAGATGTTATTACATTGCTGATTGCAAGCCTTTGTCGACGCCGTCTTGTCGGAGGCTTCGCTCATGCGACGGATGCACTTGCTGAAGTCCGCAGAAACTCTAGTGATTCAGTTGAGAAAAACATTTTCGACATTTCCGGCCAAGTCTGTCGTAGGATGGGGCGGACTTAACATAAGCTACAACGCAACCCCGCGACTCGATGATGCGCCATCCGTCGCCAGCTATTACGGCACCATCTCGCTTTGATTCCACGCAATCCAGCTTTCGAATTCATTAAAGCGTAGCGGATTGAGGAATTTGACCCCGGCCTGTTTGTCGCGGCTCCACACCATCGAAACCTTACGCCGCGAAAGCCCGGTGATAACCAGCATATAGCTTTCGCCCGGCTTCACCTGCTTGATCTGGTTCAGCTGGACCACGTTGGTTGTCATGACGATGGCTTCACAATCAATGGTCTGTTGCTCGGTCACCAGCTTGGCCGGCACCTTGCACCCATAGCGCGGCAAGCGCGGCTTGATCCGCGCAATCGAGATGCCGGTTTTTTTGAGCACCGCATCGACATCGGCGGGTTCGGTAAACTCGATGCCCGCAAATGCCCCGTTCTGCCAACGCACTTTTCCGGCGAGCGAGAGGTTGGAGCGGAATTCGATCCGTATCCGGTCTTCCGCCGTCAAATTCGCCAGCGTTTCGATGTTCGCGCCACCAGACGAGATATTGTGCACCCGACAAGGTAGTTCGCGGCTGGCAACGATAATCTTTGCGGTCAGCCTGACCGACAGCTGCCGTTCTTCGTCGCGCCTGTCCGCCATCGGCGAATATACGACATCGTCGCACTCCGCCGAGAAGGCATGTTTGAACCCTGAACCGCTGTCAAATTCCATTTTGCGACTGAACTCCAACCGACACGATTGCCAAATTCTGCGGTAACGGCACTCTTGTTGTAAAATTCATCAATCATCATGGCTAACCGTAAAGCGGTGTAACGGCTCTGCATCGGGGTGCTTTCCGTTGTAAACAGGCTGCTTGAATGCTTAACACGCGATAAGGCAGGCAAACTGCATCGGAGAAACGGATATGCCAAGCGACGCCGAACTGATGGAAACCAGCCTGATTGCGGTCGCTGAAGCAGGCGTGGAACTGCGTCACGCCCTGTTCGCGCGCTGGTTTGCCGCTTGGCCCGAACGGCGCGCAACCTTCATCAATGTCGACGCCTCTTCGCGCCGGATGACCGACGAGACACTGGAGATGATGCTCGGCCTCGCCAAGGGGGAGGAGCTGTGGGTCGGCCCCCTGATCGACGAACTTGCCTTCACCCACCGCAGCTATGGCCGGTTACCCTGGGCCGAATATGAAAGCTGGATCGACCTGACCATTGACTGCATCGGCGACGCGGCAGGCGCAACGTGGAGCGCAGACGCCGATGCTGCCTGGAGGCGGCAGGGCGAGCGGCTGAAAGCGCTGATCATCGCCGCGCGCGAAGGCTGGGATCGGGCGATGCCTGGGCATATCTTGGGCGAATTGCCAAAGGTGAAAGCCTGATCACCCCACCGTCACAAAACTATCCATCACCCGCTTCCGCCCGGCTTGTTCGAACTCGATCTCCAGCTTGTTGCCTTCGATATCCTCGATCACGCCATAGCCGAATTTCTCATGGAAAACGCGCATGCCGATGGCGAGGTCGGTTCGGCCTTGCGCGCCCAAGCCCACGGCGGGCTTGCTGGATTCCTGCACACGTTGCGGCCGGGCGTTAAAGCCGCCGCTGGTCGCGGCGCGTTGCCAGCCGGGGCCGCGTTGGCCGGCGCGGGTCGCGTTGGCGGCGGCCAAGTGGGCGAAGGGATCGGCGCGTTCGGACCAGTTGGCGCGCCATAGTGAGGCGCCGCCAGTCATCGTCTGCTCATTCTCGATATGCTCTTCGGGCAGTTCGTCGATGAAGCGGCTGGGTATGCTGCTCGTCCACTGGCCATAAATCCGCCGGTTGGCGGCGTGGGTGATGGGGCATTTTTCGCGCGCGCGGGTGATCGCGACATAAGCGAGGCGGCGCGCTTCCTCGACGCTGGCGAGGCCGCCTTCGTCCATCGCGCGCTGGCTGGGGAAGACGCCATCTTCCCAGCCCACGCAGAATACATGATTATATTCCAGTCCCTTGGCAGCGTGGATCGTCATGATGGTGACGGCCTCGTCCTGCGCGTTCGCGTCATTATCCATGACGAGGCTGACATGTTCGAGGAAATCGCCGAGCGTTTCATATTCCTCCATCGCGCGGACGAGTTCCTTGAGGTTATCGAGCCGCCCCGATGCTTCAACGCTGCGTTCGGCCTGCAGCATAGCGGTGTAGCCGCTGTCCTCCAGCACCAGTTCGGTCAGTGCCGACGGGGGCAGGGTGGAGGCGCTGTCGCGCCAGCGGGCAATGTCTATCACCAGATCGGATAGCGATTTGCGCGCCTTGCCGGTCAGCTCATCGGTGCCGACGATGCGTGCCGCACCGACCGAGAGCGGAACGCCCTCCGCACGTGAGGCGCGGTGGATTTTCTCGACCGCCTTGTCACCAATGCCGCGCTTTGGCGTGTTGACGATGCGCTCAAAGGCGAGGTCGTCGGCGGGCTGGTTGATGATGCGCAGATAGGCAATGGCATCGCGGATTTCGGCGCGTTCGTAAAAGCGGAAGCCACCGATAATCTTATAGTTGAGGCCGATCTGGATGAAGCGGTCTTCAAATTCGCGCGTCTGGAACTGCGCGCGGACGAGGATCGCGATGTCGTTTAGCGAGACCTTTTTATATTGCAGCGCCTCTATCTCGTCGCCGATGCGGCGGGCTTCTTCGGGTCCATCCCACACGCCGAGAATGCGCACCTTTTCACCGCTGTCGAGGTCAGTCCACAGCGTCTTGCCCAGCCGCCCGCTATTCGCTGCAATCAGGCCCGAGGCGGCGGCGAGGATATGCGGAGTGGAGCGGTAATTCTGTTCCAGCCGGATGATCTTTGCGCCGGGAAAATCCTTTTCAAAGCGCAGGATATTGGCGACTTCCGCCCCACGCCAGCTGTAGATCGACTGGTCGTCATCGCCGACACAGGCGATATTCTTCCGCTTTTGCGCGAGCAGCCGCAGCCAGAGATATTGGACCGCATTGGTATCCTGATACTCGTCGACGAGGATATATTTGAACTTCTCCTGATATTCCTCAAGCACGTCGCGGTTGTTTTTGAGCAGCGTGAGGTTGTGCAGCAGCAGGTCGCCAAAGTCGCAGGCGTTGAGCTCGCGCAGGCGCGCCTGATAGACGGTGTACATCGCCTGACCTTTGCCCTCGGCGTAAAGCGCGCTCTCGCCGGCATCCAGATCCGCCGGGGTCAGGCCCTTGTTCTTCCAGCGATCGATGAAACCCGCCAGTTGCCGCGCGGGCCAGCGCTTTTCATCCAGATTGGCGGCCTCGATCAATTGCTTGAGCAGGCGCAACTGGTCGTCGGTGTCGATGATCGTGAAGTTGCTTTTGAGGCCGAGCAACTCGGCGTGGCGGCGCAGCATCTTCGCGCCGATCGAGTGAAAGGTGCCGAGCCAGGGCATGCCTTCGACGGCATCGCCAATCATCCGGCCCATCCGCTCCTTCATCTCGCGCGCCGCCTTGTTGGTGAAGGTGACAGCGAGGATATCAGAGGGCCATGCGAGCCGTTCGGCAATGATGTGCGCAAGACGTGCAGTGAGCGCCGCGGTCTTGCCCGTGCCTGCGCCTGCCAGAACCAGAACCGGCCCTTCGGTCGTCAACACAGCCTCCCGCTGCGGTGGGTTCAGGCCGTCGAGCCAGGGATATTGTGGGGCAGGCGGGTTGTGAGTCACGCGCGAACGATTAGGGAACACTTCTGACCTGCGCAAGGCCGGAAGCGCTTGACCGTTGCGCGCAACAATCGGCATAGAGCAGGCAACAGATTGGAGAACGAATTCATGAACATCGGGCGCAGGTCGCTGATGGCTGGAGCACTGGCCTTGCCGTTGTTAGCCAGCAAAGGATTGGCCAACGCAGGCACGTCGCCGGTTACTTCCCGGATATTGGTCACGCGGAACCGCGTATGGACGATGGTTGCTGCAGGGAACAACAAGCCGGTCCCCTTTATCATCGACACAGGCGCTATTTTCAGCATGATGTCTAATGAATTGGCCAAAAGCTGGGGTCTGAAGGCAAAAGGCACGACAACCATTTGGGGGATAGGCGGCGCTGAAAAGCAAATGGTCTATTCGCTCGACAATGTATTGATTGGAGAGCGCTTTTCGATGTCGCGGCTTGATATAGCGGGATCACGCTCGCTTGATCGGTCAGAGTTTCCGGGGCTGCTGGCAGCAGGGTTTATCTCGACCTTGAATTCCGAACTCGATTTCGCCAGCGGCGAATGGCGGGTTTTTCCTGGAGCGCCCAATATCCGCAAAGGCTATGTAAAAATACCCAACGGATTTGTTCCGACGCGGGATACCCAGATGCTGGCCATTGAGGGCCAGATGGACAAATTCAAAGGCGACTTTCTGTTCGATACCGGTGCGCCGGGAACAATCCTGCTTGATGGCAATGCATCACGGGCAATGAAATTATATAAAGGCGATCAACCCTATGCGCCACACATCGCCAGAGGGTTCGGCAGTGTTTCGGTTGCCGTTCGGATTTATCGAATGCCATCGGTAAAACTGCACAATTTCGAGTTTCAGAATATGCTGGTCCGGGCGATGCATCCGGACGCGACCAAAGGACAATTCGCAAGATTCCATGGACTCGTCGGGCTTGCCGTTTTGCGGACTTTCCACATTTTGACCGATGCCGCGAACAAGGAATTATACATCGCGCGAAATGGTCTGCCTGTTTCAGATGACGACTATCCCAAATCCGGACTCTGGCTCGACCGTAAAGGCAATGAAATTGTTATTGCCGAAGTCGGCACCGGAAGCCCCGCTGCCGAAATTGGTTTGCAAATTGGTGACCAGATTGTTGGTGAAAGTTGGCAGAGCATCTTGAACAAGATTACCGCAAAAGCGGGCAGTACAGTATCCTTTGACTATGAAAGGTCAGGTATCCGCAAAAAGGCGGAATTCAATCTGAAGCCATTTCTGTGATCGTGCATAAGGCATCGCATAAGCGCATTTTGGGTGCGGCGATGGCGGGGACGGCGGTCGAATTTTACGACTTCTATATTTTCGCGACCGCGGCGTCGCTGGTCTTCGGGCCACTATTTTTCCCGACCTCCAGCCCCGAGGCGCAGTTGCTGCAAAGTTGGCTGACCTTTGCCTTGGCTTTCATCGCGCGACCGGTGGGGGCGCTGGTCTTTGGCCATTATGGCGACCGCATCGGGCGCAAGGCGACGCTCGTCTGGTCGCTGATGATCATGGGGATATCGACTTTCCTGATTGCATTCCTGCCTAGCTATGCCGTTGCCGGATGGATTGCGCCGCTGCTGCTATGCATCCTTCGCTTCGGGCAGGGCTTTGGTCTTGGCGGCGAATGGGGTGGCGCGGCGTTGCTTGCTGTCGAAAACGCGCCGGAAGGTAAAAAGGCGCGTTACGGCATGTTTCCGCAACTGGGTGCGCCGGTTGGTTTCATCCTCTCGAACGGGTTGTTCCTGATATTGGGCTTGTTGCTCAGCGACGCTGATTTCCGCGAGTGGGGCTGGCGGATACCCTTTTTGCTCAGCGCGCTGCTGGTCGGCATCGGTCTATGGGTGCGCCTGAAGCTGACCGAGACCCCGGCGTTTGCAGCCGCGCTGGAGGAGGCTCCACCGCCAAAGGTTCCGGTGGCCGAGGTGGTGCGCACGCATCCGTTGCAGCTGTTCGGCGGCACTTTTGCGGCGATCGCCTGCTTTGCGATCTTCTACCTCTCGACTGCCTTCGCGCTGGGCTATGGCACCACCAAGCTGGGTTTGGCGCGGGAGGATTTCCTCGGTGTGCAACTGGTCGCGATCCTGTTCATGGCGGCGGGGATTATCGTCTCGGGCTATTGGGCAGACCGGACTCGTCCCGCCTTTGTGCTGGGCGTTGGCTGCGCCGCTATGTTCGCCGCCAGTTTCACCACCGCCCCCTGGCTGGGCAGCGGTAACCTCTTCCTGACCGGGGTCTATCTCTCGCTGCTGCTGTTCGTGATGGGGCTGGTTTACGGCCCGCTGGGCGCATGGCTGCCCGGGCTATTTCCGGCGCGGGTGCGTTACACTGGCGCGTCGATCTGCTTCAACGCAGCGGGGATATTGGGCGGCGCTTTGGCCCCCAACATCGCACTCAAGCTTTCCGAACGCGGCCTTGAATATGTCGGCTATTATCTCGCGGCGATTGCGGTGTTTAGCCTGTTCGGCCTGCTACTTCTGAAATCGCGCGATGAGGCGGCCGTCTAGGATAGCCAGCCCTACGGCGATCAGCCCTGCGCCTGCAATCTGCCCGCCGGACAGGCTTTCGCCGAGGAAGGCGATGCCAAGGATGACAGCCAGAATCGGCATGAGAAACGCCACCAGCTGCGCATTCGATGCCCCCGAACGATCGATGAGCCGGAAGTAGAGCGTGTAGGCCAGCGCGGTCGAGAACAGCGCGAGTGTAATGCCCGCCAGCGTTGAATCGAGCCGTGGCGTGGCCATTGTCCAGGGCTGGTCCATCACAGCGACAATCGGAACCATCATCAGCGCCGCGACCAGCGTCTGCCCGGTCGCAACTGCCATTGGCGTCAATTCGGTCTGCGACAGGCGGCGGCCATAGATGGCGGCGAAGCTGTAGAAGATGGTTGAGACAATGCAGGCGATCTGCGCGAGCAGGTTGTTCGAAAGCCCCTTCATCGCTTCTGGCCCGACCATAACGACGATGCCCGCCATGCCGACGAGTACACCGATGATCCGGGCAGGAGTGGCCTTCTCGTCACTGGTCAGGAAATGCGCAGTGACCACGCCCCAAAGCGGTGTGGTCGCGTTCAGGATCGAGGCATAGCCGCTGTCGAGATATTGTTGTCCCCAGAAGAAAAGAATGAAGGGAAGGGCGCAGTTTAGTGCTCCAACTACTGCCAACAGCCCCCATATACGCGGTTGGGTTGGCAGTCGTTCGCCCATCAACCGCATGGCGATCCACATGGGCGGGACGGCCAGTACGAGGCGCATAAAGACCAAAGTAATCGGGGGATAGCTGCGCAGTCCAACCTCGATCAGAAAGAAAGCGCCACCCCACAGGATCGAGAGGATGCCGATCAGCAGCCAGCCAGTGCCGTCAAGCTTCGGGCTTTGTGTCATTCAGCCGCGCTTTCGGGCCGCAGCAAAGTTATCCGCGCCTTGCCAATGTCGCGGATGGTATCGATCTCGAAGCCTTTGACGACCGTGTCCTCACGGTTGCCGGTTTCGATGCTGACCAGCGCACCGGATGCGATCCAGCCAAGGCGCGACAATTTGTCGAGAGCGACAGCGCCCGCGCCTGTTCCATAGGGTGGATCCATCAGGACAAGGTCATAGGCCCTGCGCGCAGGGCCGAGCATCAACGCTGACCCACGCTTGATTTCGCTTTGCGGGCCAGCGCCCAGTTTGGCGATATTGGTTTCGAGCGCACCCAGCGCGGCACGGTCCTGTTCAACGAAAACACAGTGTGCCGCCCCACGCGAAAGCGCTTCCAGCCCCAGCGCTCCCGAACCTGAAAACAGGTCGAGCACCTGCAGGCCCTCAAACGATCCCAACCGGCTGGCCAGCATCGAAAACAGCGTTTCACGCGCACGGTCGGCTGTCGGGCGCGTGGTATCCCCCTTGGGCGCTGCCAAAGGCCGTGAACGCCATGTGCCGGAAATGATCCTCATGCTTTCAATGTATTCCGGAATTCTATCAAATCGACTCGACGCACTTCGCCGACTTCACCCGGGGCCATATCACCCAAGACAAAGGGGCCATAACGGGTGCGGATCAGGCGGCTGACCTCTAGTCCGAAATGTTCAAGCACGCGGCGAACTTCGCGGTTCTTGCCCTCGGTCAGTGTCATTTCCAGCCATCCATTGCGCCCGGTGCGGCGTTCGAGATTGGCGTCAATCTTGCCGTACCGCACGCCTTCGATCTCAATGCCGTGGATCAGTTCTTCAAGCTGCGCTTGGCTGATGTCGCCGAAAGCGCGCGCGCGATAGGTGCGTTCCACGCCGGTTGAGGGCAATTCCATCTGGCGTTTGAATTCTCCATCATTGGTAAGCAGCAGCAGCCCTTCGGTGTTCAAATCGAGCCGCCCGATCGGCATCAGGCGGGGCAGATCCTTAGGCAGGATATCGTAAATCGTTTTGCGTCCGGAAAAGTCCCGTTCAGCGGTCAGGCAATTGGCGGGTTTGTGGAACAGATAGAGCTTGGTAGGTTCGGGCTGCTTCACCGGTTGGCCATCCACCGAAACACCATGCAGTGATTTCAGGAGCGTCGCCGGGGTTTCGACCGTCTCACCATTCAATGTGACGCGTCCGTCGGCGATCATCCGTTCTATCTCGCGCCGCGATGCCACACCTGCGCGGGCAAGAAGCTTGGCGATGCGCTCTTCGCCGTCCTTGCGTTCGAGTGCGCCTTTGGAGGGCGCCGTGTCTGGCCGTGGCTTGCGCGCAGGCTTGCTATCCCAGCGCAATCGGGGCGGTTTGGCCGGACGCGCAGGCGGCTTGGCAGAGGATGGACGTTTGGGAGGTTGAGCCATGCGCGCGCCATGCCCGACTTGGCTGGAAAAGTCACGCAGCTGTTGCTGTGTTGGAGTTAAAGACATTGGCGGTTCAGGAATTTGCCGTTAGGGGCCTGGGCCCAGATTATCGGGGGGGCGCACGTCGGGTGCTTTTATCCGCTTTTTCATTTTTTCGGCAGGCATTGGGGGGGGGCTCCGTTCCGCGCTGACGATCAAATCGTTCCGACCGTATCTTCGTAAAGCACCGCTGGTCGCCTTCCTGCTTGGCATTTCGAGCGGTTTCCCATTCACGCTGCTTGTTGCGACGATGACATTCTGGTTGGCGAAAGTCGGAATTGACACAGCGACCATCGGCTTTGCGGTTGCGCTGACATTGCCATACACTCTAAAATTCCTGTGGGCGCCCTTGGTCGACAAAACTCCATTGCCCGTCCTGACCAAAATGTTTGGTCAGCGCAGGGCATGGCTGTTTTTTGTCCAAACATTCCTCTTTTTCGCCATCTGGCAATTGGGTGCCAGTAATCCGCAGCCTGGCAGTTTGGGGATTTTTGCCTTCTGGGCGTTTGTTGTCGCCTTTCTGTCTGCGACGCAGGACATTGTTATCGACGCCTATCGTATCGAAATTCTTGATGAGGAAGAGTTTGCCCACGGAACCGCCACCAACCAGTTTGGCTATCGGACGGGGAATCTGATTGCCGGGGCAGGAACCATCTATTTTGCCTCGGCTGAGGGACTAGGCTTGGGCTGGGCCACGGCCTATGGCCTGACCGCTTTTTGCATCATTCCTGCCATTATCGGGGCATTCATCATTGGTCCGGGCAAATTTGTCGATCGCTATGCCGAGGCTGCGGGGATGTCTGCCGGTCAATGGCTCAAGGAAACCGTCGTCAATCCCTTCCGCGAGTTCATGTCGCGCCACGGCGCGTTCCTGATCCTTGGTTTTGTGCTGGTGTATAAGGTGGGTGATGCAATGGGGCAGGCGATGCTTGGACCCATGATTGTCGACTTAGGGTTTTCGGATACCGACTATATTACCGCCAACAAATTCTGGGGATATGGCGCACTGATCGTCGGTTCCGCACTGGGGGCACCATTCATTCTGTGGCTCGGCATGGGCCGGGCATTGTTGATATCGGGCCTGTTGATGATGTTCTCCAACGTGATGTTCATGCTGTTGGCCGCATTGGGAGACGCCTATTGGATGATGGTGGCGGCGATTGTGACGGAAAATGTTACCAGCGGCATCGGCCTGACTGTCTTCACCACCTACCTTTCTGGCCTTTCAAGCATCGCCTATACGGCAACCCAATTTGCGTTGCTCTCCTCTTTTGCTGGGGTCGGCCGCACCTTCATGGCAGGGCCCGCAGGCATCATTGCAGAGAAGGTAGGCTGGGTCGGTTTTTGGGGCTTTACCGTGGTCGCAGCCATTCCGGGCATGATCCTGCTCTGGGTGCTTTGGAGTAAGGGCTATGTTGTCCAGAATATCCGTCAGACCGAAGGTGTTGACGAAAAAGCGCTGAAGGAACCGGTGGGAGCGTTGCGTATCACTGGCTTTTTGCTCGTTGTTATCGGTCTCGTTGGGCTGCTGTTGTCGCAACCGCTTGAGTTGGAAAACAACATCACCGCGATTTTTGCCGCAGTGCTGGCGGCAGGTGGTTTGCTGGCCTGGAAGGGCAAAGCGGCGACCGCTGCCTAATCCATGCCAAGCGGATGGCCGAGATCCGCAAAGGCAGCCTGCACAGCCTGCGCAGCGCCCAGCGCACCCAGGCTGTCTGGCGTACCGAGAACGGTACGCAACTGAACGGCTGCATTGCGTATGTCCGTTTCAGACGATGCGATCGCGTCGATCAGGCGGGCCTCGTCAAGCGTCATCCGGAAGCAGCAGCATCCCGCAATCCGGATTTTCCGATGAGATGTTCGGGCCGTTTCCGCGACAAAGGCGCGCAGCATGACCAGTGGGCGCTGGTAGCTCAGCCCGAATGTACCCAGCATCGCATTGGCCGCATGTGCGTCGTGCAGGCCATGCGCCCCCATCCTACGCAAACAATAAAGCAGCAGACGGGAGCTAGCGTCGGTCGGCCCTGCAAAGGGCAGGGTGGCTGAGGCTGCTGGCAGGTTGGGCTGCATGGTGAATCTCCTTGTCTGCACAAGTCACCATAAATGCTATTGCAAGTCAATCGCAATAAGTGCGTTAGACCGGTTCCTCGCCATTTGCTTTCAACACTGATCCAGCGAGATACAATGTGCCCGCTATCAGGACGATTTGCCGTTCCGGATCGACGGATAGAGACTGTAGCGCGGTTTGAATGTCCGGCGCAGCTTTCGCCTCGGGGCCAAAAGCTTCGACCCCATGATGATCATGTCCGGGAACGGGAAGAACTGTGACGCTTGCTAATTTCCCGCTCAAAGGGGCTATGATCGAGGCAGGGTTCTTGTTGGCAAGCATTCCGGTTACGAGATGGATCTGGCGATTTTCCGTGGCAAAATGAGCTGCAATGGCGAGCCCGCCATCGACATTATGCCCGCCATCGAGCCACAGTTCGGTTCCTGTCGGTAACAAGTCGGTCAAGGGGCCGGCAGCCAGTCTTTGCATCCGCGCCGGCCAGCGGGTGGTCAGCATCGCCGATTTCATGGCTTCGCGCGGGATCGACAGGCGCGGCTGGTGCATGATCATGGCGATGGCGAGGGCAGCATTATCGGCCTGATGCCGACCCGCCATCGACGGGCGCGGTAACCAGACATGCTCCTGTCCATCATGATAGTGCAGCTGGCTGTCCCGGATTTCGGCATCCCAATCGCGCTTCCGGATGGTTGGAATGGCGCCTGTGCGGTTGGTTTGCTCGATGATGGTCCGCTGCATCGACGGGGAATAGGCCTGGGTGACCAAAGGCACATTAGCCTTCGCGATCCCCGATTTTTCGAAGGCTATCCGGTCGAGCGGTTCCATTTCTGGAACGCCTTCCTCGGGCGCAAGTAGAAAAGCCTCATGGTCGATTGCCAGTGAGGCTATGCCGCATACCGCTGGTTTCTTGATCACATTGGTCGCATCAAGCCGCCCGCCAAGGCCGACTTCGATAACACAGGCATCTGCGTCGGTACGTGAAAATGCCAGGAAAGCAGCTGCTGTGGTCACTTCGAAGAAGCTCGCCTGCAACCCCTCGGCATGATCAAGCACTTCGGACAGTAACGCCGCCAGCACCTCATCCTCGATCAATTTCCCGGCAACCCTTATCCGTTCGTTGAAGCGCACAAGGTGCGGGCTGGAATAGACATGGCATTCGAGGCCCGCCGCCTCAATCGCACCACGAAGGAAGGCGCAGGTTGAACCTTTGCCGTTGGTGCCAGCGACATGGAACACGGGCGGCAGATGGTCTTGCGGATTGCCCAGTCGTTCACACAACGCACTGATCCGCTCCAGCCCCAGCGTATCGCGTCCGGGCGAGAGCGCAGTCAGCCGGTCAAGCTGCGCCTGTACGGCAGGATGATCAGACTTTGCGTGATCGGCCAAGGTCGGGAACTAGGCCGCCTTCTTACCGGCGGTCAGATAATCGACCAAACGCGCCAGCGTGGCCTTCAGCTCATGCCGGTGCGTCACCATGTCGACCATGCCATGGTCGAGCAGATACTCGGCGCGCTGGAAGCCTTCGGGCAGTTTTTCGCGGATCGTCTGTTCAATTACACGCTGCCCGGCAAAGCCGATCAACGCACCCGGTTCAGCAATCTGGATATCACCGAGCATCGCATAGCTGGCGGTACCCCCGCCAGTGGTCGGATCAGTCAATACGACGATATAGGGCAGCCCCGCGTCGCGCAGCATCTGGATGGCAACCGTGGTGCGCGGCATTTGCATCAGGCTCAAAATGCCCTCCTGCATGCGCGCGCCGCCTGCGGCAGTGAAGATGACATAGGGGCATTTCGCCTTCAGCGCTTCTTGCGCGGCGGCGATGAAAGCTTCACCCACGGCCATGCCCATCGATCCGCCCATGAAGGCAAAATCCTGCACGCTGACGACGGCAGAATGGCCGTCAATTGTGCCGCGCGCGCTGACCATCGCGTCTTGCTCTCCAGTCGAGGCGCGGGCGGCCTTGATGCGATCGGGATATTTCTTGCTGTCCTTGAACTTCAACGGGTCTTCGACGACGCGCGGCATGGGCAAAACGGTGAAGCTGTCTGCATCGAAAATCGCGGCAAAGCGTTCCGCCGGGCCGATGCGGCCGTGGAAATCGCATTTCGGGCAGACCGACTGGTTTTCCTCATATTCCTTGAGGAAGATCATCGTGTTGCAGCCCTTGCATTTGTGCCAAAGCGTTTCCGCCGTCTCGCGCTTGGCGATGAAGGGGATGGCGTTGCGGACGCGGGTGACCCAGTTCATTTTTTAGCCTCTTGCTGCTTTGATGGCATTTGCCAAGCTTGCCACATATTCGCGCACCGGACCAGCGGCATCGCGGCCATGCTGCGCAATGATTTCGACGATGGCCGATCCGACCACCACGCCATCCGCGACCTTGGCGATTGCGGCTGCTTGCTCTGGCGTGCGAACGCCGAAGCCGACGGCGACGGGGATGTCGGTGGCCGCCTTTAGCCGCGCGACGGCGTCCTCGATGCTCGCTTGCGCGGCCTGTTGCAGGCCGGTTATCCCGGCGACCGAGACATAATAGAGAAACCCGCTGGATCCATCGAGCACGGCGGGAAGGCGCGTGGCATCGGTGGTCGGGGTGGCGAGGCGGATCAGGTCCACCCCTGCAGCGCGCAGCGCGGGGCCGAGTTCGGCATCCTCTTCCGGCGGAATGTCGACGCAGATCACGCCATCGACGCCCGCCTTGACGCATTCGGCGGCGAACCATTCGGGCCCGCGGATCGTCATCGGATTGGCATAACCCATCAGCACCAGCGGCACGTGCGGATGCCGTGCGCGGAAGGCGGTGGCGATGGCGAAGATATCGGCTGTGGTCGTGCCCGCATCTAGACTACGGATATTGGCCTTTTGGATCGCGGGGCCATCTGCCATCGGATCGGTGAAGGGCATGCCGAGTTCGATCACATCTGCGCCCCCTTCGACGAGCGCGTCGAGATTGGCGGCGGTATCGCCATCGCCAGCGGTGATGAAGGTGACGAGCGCGGCGCGGTCGGCGGGGAAGGCGGAGGAGAGGCGGGTCAAGATTTTGAGCTCCGGAAAGTTCGGTAGAAAGCGTAAAGTGCCAGGGCGATCAGCACATTGCCGGTGTAGTAGAGGGCGGTAGATGTTGGCGAATAATCAGGCACTGTTTCCATCCCCTGCCAGCAACCCCAAGCCCCGACAGTGAATGCTACGCCCGTAATCCCCCATTTGCGGTTCACTATAACTTGACCCCCAAATGCTCGGCCACCGAGAAGATGTCCTTGTCGCCGCGTCCGCATAAGTTGACCACGATGATCTGGTTCTCGTCCATTGTCGACGCAACTTTGGTCACGGCTGCGATGGCGTGGCTGGGTTCGAGCGCGGGAATGATCCCTTCGGTCCGGCAAAGCAATTGGAAGCCTTCGAGTGCTTCATCATCGGTGACGCTGGTGTAATCAACTCTACCGATTTCCTTGAGCCAGCTATGCTCCGGTCCGATCCCGGGATAGTCCAGCCCCGCGCTGATCGAATGCCCTTCGGTGATCTGGCCGTCCTCGTCCTGCAGCAAATAGGTCTTGTTGCCATGGAGTATGCCCGGACGTCCTCCCGCGAGCGATGCAGCATGTTCCTTGTCGAGGCCGTAACCGGCAGCTTCAACGCCTAGCATCTTGACCGACGGATCGTCGAGGAATGGGTGGAACAGGCCGATGGCATTGCTGCCGCCGCCGATCGCGGCGACCAACAGGTCGGGCAGGCTGCCAGTGCGTTCGAGCAACTGCGCGCGCGCTTCCCTTCCGATCACACTCTGGAAATCGCGGACCAGTTCGGGATAGGGGTGCGGGCCGGCGGCGGTACCGATGATGTAGAAAGTGTCGTGCACATTGGCGACCCAATCGCGCAGCGCCTCATTCATCGCATCCTTTAGCGTTGCCGCTCCAGCGGTTACCGGCACCACTTCTGCTCCGAGCAACTTCATCCGGAACACGTTGGGCGCTTGGCGGGCGACGTCTGTCGCGCCCATGAAAATCACACACGGTAGGCCAAAACGCGCACAGACGGTCGCAGTGGCAACGCCGTGCTGGCCCGCGCCGGTCTCTGCAATGATCCGCGTCTTGCCCATGCGGATGGCTAGCAGGATCTGGCCGATGCAATTGTTGATCTTGTGCGCGCCGGTGTGGTTCAACTCATCGCGCTTGAACCAGATTTGCGCGCCTTTTCCGACCGTTGCATCCTTTCGCAGTTCCTCGGTTAGCCGTTCGGCATAATAAAGTGGGGAAGGACGGCCGACATAGTGTTCGAGCAGATCGTCAAACTGTGCGGCGAACGCAGGGTCTTGCTTTGCCGCGCGATATTCGCGTTCGAGATCAAGCACGAGAGGCATCAGCGTTTCGGCGACATATCGGCCGCCAAATTGCCCAAAATGCCCGCGCTCGTCGGGCTGGTTCATGAAGGAATTTGCAGTTGCGTTCATAATGGTCGAATGCCGTTCAAATTTCACCGTAGCCCTGAGCCTGTCGAAGGGCGCCTTAAAGGGCAGCGCTAACCTGAGAGGCGTGCTTCGACAAGCTCAGCACTACGGTTTGATTAAGGGGCGTAGTCGTGGACCGCTTGGCAGAAGGCCGCAATCTTGTCCACATCCTTGACGCCCGGAGCGCTCTCCACACCCGAAGAAACGTCGACTAGTGGGGCGCGTGTGGCCTGCAAAGCCTCCGCCACATTGTCAGGTGCCAGACCGCCAGCCAGCCCCCAGGGCGTGCGATGCTCAAAATGGCTGAGCAAAGACCAGTCGACGCGTGTGCCGGTTCCGCCCGGCAATGCTTGCGCCGGGGCATCGAACAGCAGCCGGTCGACAACGCCTGCAAAGCGATCAGAATTCACCAGTGTCTGTCGGTCTTTCAGACCAACCGCCTTCCAGATTTCGGCTTCACTATGCTCGCGAACCAGCTTGAGCCATTCGGGTGTTTCGGTTCCATGGAATTGGATGACATCGGGCCGCACCATTTGCAGTGCCTTGTCAGTCAATCCGGGGTCTGCGTTTACGAGCAGAAGCACGACCTTTAGGCTCGGCGGTGTGCGCATGCGAAGGGCAGCCGCCAGTTCGAGACTAACATGGCGCGGGCTTTTTTCGAAATGAACCAGGCCGATATGCGTCGCCCCTGCCTTGGCAGCGGCGTCGATGGCGGCTTCGTTCGAAAGGCCGCAGATTTTGATTTGAGTTTGCATGATCGCTTGACTTTACAGCGTCCCCACAATCGCCCGTGCCGCTGCATCGGGGTCTTCTGCCTTGGTTATCGGGCGACCGATTACCAGAACACTCGCGCCATCATCCCGCGCCTGACGCGGGGTAACAATGCGTTTCTGATCGGCGGTGCTGGCACCAGCGGGACGTAAGCCGGGAACGACGAAAAAGCCGTCTTTCCAGATTCTGTGTGCAGCCTTTACTTCCTGTCCGGAGCAGACAATACCATCGAGGCCGGCTTCCTGCGCAAGCCCGGCCAACCGCTCAACCTGTGCATGCGGATCACCTGAAACGCCCATGCTGGCAAGGTCGTCGCCATCGAGGCTGGTCAGCACGGTCACGCCGACCACCTTTGTATGGATACCCGCTGCCGCCTTGGCATCTTCCATCATTGCGCGACCGCCGCTGGCGTGGATGGTGACGATCGCGGGTTCGAGCGTGTTGATCGCCTGCATCGCCTTGGCAACCGTATTCGGGATGTCGTGCAGCTTCAGGTCGAGGAAAATGGGCAAGCCCAGTTTCTGCACTTCATGCACGCCATGATGCCCGTTGGCGCAGAAAAATTCGAGGCCGAGCTTAACTCCCCCGACATGTGCTTTGACCTTGCGCACCAGATCAAGCGCGTCGTCGAGCAGCGGCGTGTCGATGGCGACATAGACAGGATTGCTCATGCTGATGTTCCCTGTGTCGCACTGGTGGGCGTGAAATTGGCAGCCATAGTCTTGGCGCCGCTTTCCAGCGTCGCTATCCGGCGGTTCAGACGATAGTGCATTGCGCGGTGCCAGATCCAGAGTGGCAGGAAGCCAAGCAAGAAACTTGCGCCCATCACTGCGGGCAGTTTGCTGTCGAGCCACAGGCCGTTCCACAATTTCATCGAAACCGGTTGCCAGTTGTTGATGGCAAACACGGTGAAGCCGACGAGGAAAATGACCCAGAACAGGGTTTTCAGGAACGACATTCGCGGCTTCTCCTTCGTCTATTTGCGCGCAGCTTAAGGGAAGGGGGGTAAGGATTCCAGCCCCCATGAAGCATTTTCAGCTCACCCAAAAACCCGCGCGAAAATGGTGTCGACATGCTTCAAGTGATAGCCAAGGTCGAACTTCTCTTCGATTTCCTGTGGGCTGAGCGCCTTGGTTACATCCGGGTCGGCCTTGAGCAGCTCAAGCAACGAAAGCGCGCCATCCGATTCCCAAACCTTCATCGCATTGCGCTGGACCAGGACATAGCTGTCCTCGCGGCTCACGCCCGCCTGGGTCAGCGCGAGCAACACGCGCTGCGAGTGGACGAGGCCGCCCATCTTGTCCAAATTCTTCTGCATCCGCTCCGGATAGACCAGCAGCTTGTCGACCACGCTGGTCAGGCGACCCAGCGCGAAGTCGAGCGTGATTGTCGCATCAGGGCCGATATAGCGTTCCACCGAGCTGTGGCTGATATCGCGCTCACGCCAAAGGGCGACATTCTCCATGGCGGGAATGGCATAGCTGCGCACCATGCGAGCAAGGCCGGTGAGGTTTTCGGTCAGCACCGGGTTGCGCTTGTGCGGCATGGCCGACGAACCCTTTTGGCCGGGCGAGAAATATTCCTCCGCCTCCAGCACTTCGGTACGCTGCAAGTGGCGGATTTCGACAGCAAGGCGTTCGATCGAGGAAGCGATGACGCCCAATGTCGCAAAGAACATCGCGTGGCGATCGCGCGGGATGACCTGCGTTGAAACAGGTTCGACCGACAGTCCAAGCTTTGCCGCCACATGCTCTTCGACGCGCGGGTCGATATTGGCGAAGGTGCCGACTGCGCCCGAAATCGCACAGGTCGCCACATCCTTGCGGGCAGCGATCAGGCGATCCTTGCAGCGCGAAAACTCTGCATAAGCCTCTGCCATTTTTAGCCCGAAAGTGACTGGCTCGGCATGGATACCATGGCTGCGGCCGATGCACGGCGTCATCTTGTGCTCGAATGCACGGCGTTTGATGGCTTCTAACAGTGCATCCAGACCGGCCAGCAACAGGTCCGATGCGCGTGCCAGCTGCACGGCGAGGCAGGTGTCGAGTACGTCGCTCGAAGTCATCCCCTGGTGCATGAAACGCGCTTCGTCGCCGACTTGCTCTGCCACCCAGGTGAGGAAGGCGATCACGTCATGCTTGGTGATCGCTTCGATGGCGTCGATAGCTGCGACGTCGATCGACGGATTGGTCGCCCACCATTTCCACAGCGCTTCTGCTGCCGATTTTGGAACAACGCCCAGTTCGGCAAGCGCTTCCGTCGCATGCGCCTCTATCTCGAACCAGATTTTGAAACGGTTTTCGGGTTCCCAGATGGCAACCATGTCGGGACGGGCGTAGCGGGGGACCATGTGCGGGCTTTCTGCTGAGAGGCGTGGAGTCGCCCGCGCCGTTAGCAGGCGGGGCGCACAGCGTCAAAAGCCCAACGAAAAAGGGCGGCGCAATCGCACCGCCCTTTTCGTCAATTGGCAAGTTAGATTTAGAACTCGTACGAAACGCGACCATATAGGAAGCGACCGCTGAAGCCGAAGGGCGACTGTGAGCTGTACGGCAGGAACGAGTTGTTCAGGCCATAATTCACCCCGTCGACCGTGCCAAAGGGCAGGCGATCCGGATAGACGTCGAACAAATTGTTCGCACCAATGGCGAGCGACAGTTTTTCCATCGGCTTCACACGCAGCTCAAGGTCGGTGATCCATTTGGGCGACAGGAAGATGTCACCCGGAACGTCGCCCGGTGCCAGCGCGATATTGTTGTTGTTCGCGGCGGTCGAGAAGCTGCTTGGCAGGAACACTTCGCCGTAACGGTTGGTGCGGAGCGTCAGGCCGAACATGTCATAATCCCAATCGAGGCTGAAGTTCAGCTTGTTCTTGGGCTGGCCATCGGTCAGGCGATAGCTTTCCTGACGCGCAAACAGGCGCTGCGCGGTGAAGCCCGAAAAGACGCGGCGGTCGGTAATCTCGGTATTGTTGAGATTGTAACCTGCACTCAGACGCACGGTACCCATGCCAAAATCAGGGACGCGGTAACTTGCGACGATGTCCAGACCTTCGGTTTTGGTGTCGATGCCGTTGATGAAGAAGCGTGCTGAACTGACCCCGGTGACGCCCGCCGCAGTTAGCAGGTTAACAACGTCGGTGCCGGTCAGGTTTTCGGTCAGTGTGATGCGGTCTTCGATCTTGATATTGTAATAGTCGACCGTGAGATTGAGGCCTTCAAGCATGTTGAAGGTTATGCCGCCACCGATGTTTACCGACTTTTCCGGTTCGAGCGGCTGTGCCCCGAGAGCGACGGCCACAGGTGAAGAAACCGGGAAGGTTCCGACTTCGATAAGGACACCGCCGACATTATTCGTCGAAGTTGTCGCAAATGCCTGTTGTGCAAGACTTGGTGCGCGGAAACCGGTCGAGATTGACCCACGGAAGGCGAGGCCATCAATCGGTTCGAAGCGCGCGGCGGCCTTGCCGTTCACGGTGCTGCCAAAGTCGCTATAATGTTCATAGCGGCCGGCAAGCTGCAGCGTGAAGCTGGAGCTTAGGTCGGCGTCGAGTTCAACATAGCCGGCATAGCTGTCACGCGATTCATCGGTGGCATTGCTCGGACGGAAACCCGGGAACACTTGAGAGCCACCTGCCGCGTTGAATGGGGCCACAGAGAACGGACCGTTGATATAGCTCTGCAATTCGCCTGCTACGATCTTGTAGTTTTCGTCACGATATTCGCCACCGAATGCCAGCGAAATGCTGTCGCCAATGCCCAGGTCAAGGTCTCGACGCATGTCGAGATTGACCGTTGTCTGGCCTGCACGCATGCCGCCTGCATTGAAACGGCGGGCACTATCTGTGCCACCCAGCGATGTATTGACGCTGTTTTCGACCTTATAGTTCAGGAGGTTGGTGCCATAAACGACCGACAGATCGTAATCCCATGATCCTAGCGCACCGCGCAGACCAGCGGCCGCCGAAATGTCGACGATTTCACTCACGATGAGAGGCAGGAAGCCGTCCGCATAGATGGGAACGAATGTCGTGGTGGACGCTGCCCAGTCACGGTTGCGGGCGTCGGTCGAACGGCGATAGAAGCCCGCGCCATTGCCGTCGCGCACGCCGTAGCTGCCGAATGTATAGAATTCGATGTTGTCCGACAGATCATAGCCTGCATTCAGGAAGAAGTTCAGATCTTTCGAGACACCATCGCCATAACGGTGCGCATAGCGGTTGAATGTAGCTTCGCGCGGATCGCCCGCAGCGAAATAGTTGCGGCGGATATCCGGGCCGGAGCGGTTGGTCGGCGAGCGATCCTTATATTCTGCGGTGAAGTTCAGATAACCGCTGTCACCAATGGGAAGGCCGAAATTCGAGGCAAGAGTATAGGTGTCACCATCGCGCCGTTTGCGATCCTGGCCGGTATACGTAATGACCGGATTGTCTGCCAATCCGGTCGTCAATGCGACGGTGTCAACCTGTCCGACATCTTCCATCTCGGTGATATATTTGCCGTAGGTTGCCTGTGCACGGCCGCCGACGCCCTTTTTCAGCTGCACGTTGATCACGCCCGCAATCGCATCAGAACCATAAAGAGAGGCCGCGCCGTCGCGCAGCACTTCGATGCGCTCAATGGCGAGCGGTGGGATGGTGTTCATGTCAACTGCGGTCGAACCGCGTCCGACTGAACCGTTCAGGTTGATCAACGAAGACTGGTGGCGGCGTTTGCCGTTGACGAGCACCAGCACCTGATCGGGCGCGAGGCCGCGCAGCGTTGCAGGACGCAGAGAGTCCGTACCGTCGGTCAACGACGGTTGTGGGAAGTTGAATGAGGGCACAAGCTGGTTGAGCAGGCGATTGGTTTCGGTCGATCCGCTGTTCACCAGATCGGCGGCGGAAAGAACATCGACCGGAACTGGACTGTCGGCGACGGTGCGATCGGTGCGACGTGTGCCGGTAACGATGATGGCTGGCTGGTCTGCGGCATCTTCGGCCTGCGCTTCGTCTTGCGCATAGGCAGGTGTGGCTGCCGCAACCATCATGGCTGCAAATGAGGCGGAGATTGCAAGGAGCGATCCGGTGCTGGATTTTTTCATTTTTGGTCCTTTGCCCTGTTCAAAAGAATTTGGTGCTCGGAATGCTGCCACTTATGCAAAGACTTGGCCAGCAAAGGCGCAATTTCTATTCATTTTCTGACATCCCTGTGTCATTATTGCAACGCAGCATAATGCAGCTTGAGACGTAGAATTCTGTGGATTGATGCATTCCCCGCTTTGCGCTGACTCGCTCGCTCGCTATCGGAGCGTGAATGGCTGATACCACCGATACAGACTTGCCCGCCGAAGATCCGTTCGACCAGATCGTCAACGCCCCGTTCGATGCGGCGATTTCCGAACGCTATCTCATCTATGCGATGTCAACGATCACGGCACGGTCGTTGCCTGATCTGCGCGATGGGTTGAAGCCTGTGCACCGCCGCCTGCTATGGGCAATGCGCCAGTTGAAGCTCGACCCCGCAAGTGGTTACAAGAAATGCGCACGTGTGGTCGGCGACGTTATCGGTAAATATCACCCGCATGGCGACCAGTCGGTTTATGATGCGATGGTCCGCCTCGCGCAGACCTTCTCGCTCCGCTATCCGCTGGTCGACGGGCAGGGCAATTTCGGCAATATCGACGGCGATAACGCTGCCGCCTATCGCTATACCGAAGCCAGACTGACCAAAACCGCAATCGAGCTGATGCAGGGGCTCGACGAAAATGCGACCGACTTCAAACCGACCTATAATGGTGAGGATGAAGAGCCGGAGGTTATGCCCGGCCTGTTCCCCAATCTGCTCGCCAATGGCGCAAGCGGGATTGCGGTCGGCATGGCGACGAGCATTCCTTCGCACAATGCCGCGGAAATTATCGACGCAGCGATGCTGTTGATCGACGAACCCAAGGCGACGCATGAGCAATTGATGCAGATCGTCCAGGGGCCCGACTTTGCAACCGGCGGCGTTCTGGTCGATAGCCGGGAAACAATCAGCACGGCTTATGAAACGGGTCGCGGCGCGCTTCGCGTCCGCGCACGCTTCCATGCCGCCGAGGCCAAGGATGCGGCGGATCGCGACGCCGGCATTGAACGCCTTTCAGGCGGTACATGGCAGTTGGTGATCACCGAAATTCCGTATCAGGTGCAAAAGGGCAAGCTGATCGAGCAGATCGCCCAGTTAATTGCCGACAAGAAGCTACCCATCCTCGACGATGTGCGCGATGAATCGGATGCGGACATCCGCATCGTGCTGGTGCCCAAGAGCCGCAATGTTGATCCTGAAGACCTCAAAAATGCTCTGTTCCGGCTGACCGACCTTGAAACCCGCTTTGGCCTCAACATGAATGTGCTTGATGCCAATCGCGTGCCCAAGGTGATGGGCTTGGGTGAAGTTTTGCGCGAATGGCTGACGCACCAGATCGAAGTGCTCGTCCGCCGGTCGCAGCACCGGCTGGAAAAGATCGATGCACGGCTGGAACTACTTGAAGGCTATATCATTGCCTATCTCAACCTTGACCGGATTATCGAAATTATCCGGACTGAGGATGAACCCAAGCCTGTGATGATGGCCGAGTTCCAGCTGACCGACAGGCAGGCCGAGGCTATCCTCAACATGCGGCTGCGGTCTTTGCGCAAACTTGAGGAAATGGAGTTGCGCCGCGAGCGTGATGAACTGCATGCCGAGCGTGAGGAACTGGTCAAGCTGATCGAAAGCCCGGCGCGTCAGCGAACGCGGCTGAAGAAGGATTTGACGAAGCTGCGCCTCGGCTATGCCGAGGACACCGAACTTGGCCGCCGGCGTACATCGCTGATCGAAGCGGCCCCGGCGCGTGAAATCTCGCTTGAGGCCTTTGTCGAACGCGAGCCCGTGACGATCATCTTGTCCAAGCGCGGCTGGATTAAGGCGATGAAGGGCCATGCCGACCTATCGGCCAAGGCAGATTACAAGTTCAAGGAAGGCGATGCGCTGGCGCAGGTCTTCCATGCCCAGACCACCGATAAGATCCTCGTCGCGACCGCCAATGGCCGTTTCTATACGATTGGGGCAGATAAACTTCCCGGTGCGCGCGGCTTTGGTGAGCCGCTGGGCACCATGATTGATATAGAGGCAGGGAATGATGTCCTAACATTGCTGCCAGTTACACCCGGTGGCCGGATGCTGCTCGCCGCATCTACGGGCAAAGGCTTTGTATGCAAGATGGAAGACGTCGTTGCCGAAACGCGAAAGGGCAGGGGCGTCGTGACGCTGAAGCCCGGCGCGCGACTGCAGGCTGTCCGCCTCGCTCCGGCTGAGTCGGCGGATGAAGCTGTTGCCAAAGATCAATATGTCGCCGTGGTCGGGGAGAACCGGAAACTGGTGATCTTCCCGATGAACGAGATTCCCGAAATGGCGAAGGGGCAGGGCGTCACTCTCCAGCGCTATAAGGATGGGGGACTTTCCGATGCGATCTGCTTCAACCTGAGCGAAGGTTTGAGCTGGACGATGGGAGGCGACAGCGGGCGGACACGCACCGAGACTGACCTCACCCAATGGCGCGTCGCGCGTGGTGCGGCAGGAAGGCTTCCGCCGCAGGGATTTCCAAGGAACAACCGCTTCGATTAGGTTTGTTTGCCACGCTGGTATAGCTTTTGTTCTATAGCTGCTGTGAAGCAAATTTTTACATCTTTCACCTAATCCAACCTGCATGAAAATGTGGGACAAAAATTCATTCGCCCACGGGTCGCCAGCATCTCTGACGTCAAACCTTGTTCAGAGAACTGTTCCCGAAGGAGAGGAGGCGAGCCATGCCTGGCTGAATTCGCTTCCCATTGCTGCGGCTATTTATCGTGTTGATATAAGCGGCGCGAAGCGGATCGCGACCAACGGTCAATTTGATTATCTCGCGCTCGGGCGAGCCCGCGATGCCGGATTTGATCCTTGCTACTTCAATGACTTGATCCTCGACATGGTCGACAATGACCGACAAGAGCATTTCGAACGCTGGCGTTCGCCAGACAATATCCGGCCGCTAGATGTCGAAATCAGCGTCTCGCGTTTTGGCAATGAAGTCCCCCATGTTCTGGTGTCGCTGGTTGACAGGACTGCCGAAGTTCAAGGCAATGTGAACCTGCGTCGTGAAATGATGAACGACAGTCTGACGGGGTTTGCGAATCGCATCGGTTTCGAAGAACGTATTGTCGATGCCGTGGATGAAATGCGGTCAGAGGGCAGTGACAAAAAATTTGCGCTGGTCATGTTCGATCTCGCGCGGTTTAGCCGGATCAATGAATCGGTCGGCGTTTTGGCCGGCGATGAACTGATAATCACGGTCGCAAAGCGTTTGACGTCAAGGGTTCGGAGCAGCGAAATAATCGGCCGACTTGGTGGCAATGAATTCGCACTATTTGCTCCGGTGGAAGATGTACGCGGCGCCGAGGCAATCGCATCGCGGGTCGTGAAGGTGTTTGATGACCCCTGTAAATTGTCCAATCTGGAAATCCAGATTGATTGCGCGGTTGCTGCAGCCGTGGGGGATTTGGAAACCGACGATCCAATGGACGTGTTGCGCCATTCCCAGATCGCACTCAAACGCGCGAAACAATCGAAGAAGTTTGAACTTTTCTCGGCAGACAAATTGGACCGGGCTCTGCACCGCTTCTCGCTCGAAACCGATCTGCGCCGTGCATTGGAGCGTGATGAGTTGGAGCTTCACTATCAACCGCTGATCGATCTGGGAAGCGGCCAATTGAATGGTTTTGAAGCATTGGCGCGCTGGAACCATCCGACACTCGGTATGGTGTCGCCAATGGATTTCATACCGGTTGCGGAGGAAAGCGGGCTGATCGTTCCACTAGGTCGTTGGGCGCTCGAAAAGGCAGCCAAGACGATCGCTCAATGGGAAGGCAAAATGGGCGACGATCTACCCATAAAGTTGTCGGTCAACCTGTCTGCCGTCCAGTTGCTGCGCGATGACGTCCCAAAAGCCGTAGAACATGCCATCCGCTCAGCGGGTATCGACGGTAACCGCCTGACGCTGGAACTGACGGAAAGCGCCTTTGTCGATGATCCGGATGGTGCACGCCGTGTTCTGGAAGCGCTGAAAGCACTCAACACCAATCTGGCAATGGATGATTTCGGCACCGGTTATTCCAATCTGGCCTATCTTCAGAAGCTACCGATCGATGTCTTAAAAATCGATCGCAGTTTCGTTTCCGACATGCTCGCCAATCGCGACAATCGGGCAATTGTAAGCACCATATTGTCGTTGGCATCGGCGCTAGGAATGAAAACGACTGCTGAGGGTATTGAATGCGCCGCTGTTTCAGCTGAACTCAAAGGACTGGGCTGTACCAATGGACAAGGTTACTATTTTGCCCGGCCGCTGACCTCAGAGGCAGCTTATGCCTTTTTGTCGTCGCGCAACGTACCCGCAACCAGCTGATCAGCAATCTCGCGAACGCGCGATTCAGCGGGAAAGGATTCTGCCACCCATTGTCGTTCGATCGCTTGCAATGTTTTTGCGACGACCGGCCCGGCGCGCAGGCCCTTGGCAATCAGATCGCCCCCTTTGACCGGCAGTTCGGGGACCTCCCAATCCTGCAGACTGGCTAGCTCCTCGCGCCAGTTTTTATGTTCGGAGTTCAGCAAAATGATATCACGGGCATTTTCCAGACCAATGGCATAAGCCAGTTGGCGGGCCGATTGATCTGATTTGGCATTGGCTGCCAAATGCATTAGATCGGTGCGCAAGCGGTTTGACAGCTTCAAGCGTGCGGCAACCTTTTCGACGATTGCGGTATCGACCGGAAGTATCGCGCTCAACCTGCGGCTGACCGAGGCTTTGGATGCGGTCAGCTGTTCCCGCTCAATCAGATGTGCAAGCTTGCGCCCTGCTTCGCTGACAATTTCCGGCAGGAAGGAAGCAAAAATCCCGTGGTCGAGCATAGCCTGAACTGCTGGTGCCGGGTTGGCCACAGACAGCAATTTACGCAGTTCGTCCGCAATGCGCTCGCGCGATAAGGCCATGAGCTTGTTGGCATGTGCCGAGGCTGTTCGTAATGCGTCCGCGTCGATCGCGCCCTGCCCAAAACGCGCATGAAAGCGGAAAAGGCGCAGTATGCGGAGGTGATCCTCGGCAATGCGTTGATCGGCATCGCCGATGAAGCGCACATGATGCGCCTTTAAATCGGTCTGGCCATCGAAATAGTCGAAAATCTCCCGACTCTCGGGATCGGCATAGAGCGCATTGATGGTGAAATCGCGCCTAGCAGCATCTTCGATCCAATCCGTTGCAAATTCGACGGTAGCGCGACGGCCATCGGTCGACACATCGCGGCGTAGCGTCGTTATTTCAAACGTGTGGCCATCGACGACGGCTGTAATGGTGCCGTGATCGATACCCGTCGGAACGGCCTTGATCCGTGCGGCTTCCAGTCGCCGGATTATCTCTCCAGGTACCAAAGGAGTAGCAATATCAACATCGGCAACTTCGATGCCGAGCAAAGCATCGCGCACCGCTCCGCCAACAATGCGCGGCGATTGGCCATCGACTGTCAGGGCATCAATGACGCGGCGTAGAGCAAGGTCGTGCAGCCAGGGTGCGTCGCGTAACTGCATCAATCGTCGCCCATCAGGCGGCGAGATAGATTGGCTATGATGCCGGCTGTCACGCCCCAAATGCGGCGGCCTTCCCAATCCATATCGTAATATTCGCGCATCTGCCCCTGCCATTCGACCCGCCGTCTAGCGTAATTGGCACGATCAAACAGAATCTCAAGTGGCACTTCAAACCATTCTTCGACTTCTTCCGGATTGGGTACCAGAGGTAAATCGGGTGGGACGACACCGATAACGGGTGTGATCTGATAACCGCTGCCGGAGTAATAATCATCGGCAGCGCCCAATATTTCTACTTCGTGGCGGGGCAGGGCAATTTCTTCTTCCGCTTCGCGCAGGGCAGCAATGACAGCATTTTCGTCTTCAGGATCGACCTTGCCGCCAGGGAAGGCCACTTGCCCGGCGTGGCTGCGTAACCAGGCCGGACGACGCGTCAGGATAACCCCGGGTTTGCTCCGGTCGGTTATGGGAACCAGCACCGCCGCTTGCCGATAATCGCCGACGTGACGGGGATAAGCGCGCTCATCCTCGATCGCGATTGCTCGCGAGGGGTGAAGCGCGTCGGAAAACTGCGTCTTCCAGCTCATCCAGCTGCATCCAGCGCAAAGAACATTCCTTCGCTCCATATGCCCGGTTTGTCCGGGCTTGCTTCAAGCGCCAATTCAGCGAGTTCATAATAGACCGGACGCGTGCACCGTGCCCAAAGTCCGGCCCGGACATGCAGATAGGGCACCGGAGTACCTTCGAAAGTCCGGACTTCTATCGGATGATTACCGCCCGCAATGACGATGTCATCGGTATTGAGGCGAAAGGCGATGCTGGCCTCGCGGATCTGAGCCTCCACCGCCACGAAAGGCACATCGTCGACTGCGATCGACAGCTTTTCCTGAGGGGTCACCAGCCAATAGCTGTCGTCCGATTCAAGCCGGAGCAGGCTTGAAAAGGCACGCACCATAGCTGGGCGGGAGATTTCGCCGCCTTGGTGGAACCAGCGGCCATCGGTGGCGATGCGCATCTCGCTGTTTCCCGTTTTGGCGGGATTCCAGCTTTCGACCGGTGGCAGCTTTCGATGCGAGGCAAGGTCGGCAATCTGGTTGAGGCTGAGTCCACCCAGAGAAGGAGGGGGATCATAGGGCACGGTCGGCCTCCTCCAGCATTCCTGCCTGTGGCGTTGCGACACCCATTGCATTGCGAGCAAGCAAGCGACGCGGTTCCCACGGGCCGGGCAAAGACCATCCTCCAGTCAGTTCGGCACTGAAGCCGAAGCGGCCATAATATTCCGGATCGCCGATCATCACCATCACCGGTTCCCCGATTTTGGCGGCTGCTTCAAGCATGCGGTGCATTAATTGGTGGCCGATGCCCCTGCCTTGCAGCTCGGGTGTAACCGCCACTGGGCCGACCAGCACTATGGGGAAATCCCCGACGCGAACGGGCCAACACTGGATACTGCCGACTGGTTCGCCTTCCTCCAACAGCGCGAAAGACAGCGGGGCAATCGGTTTACTGCGTTTCCGTAACAAATAGGCAGTCCGAGCAAAGCGATCAGCACCGAAAGCATCGTCGAGCAATCGCTCCACTTTTTCCGGCGCAACGTTATTGAGCGGTACGAGCTTAGGCATCGGGCATAGCCTCGGGCAATTGCCGCCTGCGCAACAGGGTTAGCGCAATCAAGGCAAAAAGGCCTGCTGTAGCCGCGATCAGATAAGGTGCGCCGGGAAAGCGTATCGTCGCTCCCGCCTCGGTAAATGCCGCCAGCGCATAATTATATGCAAACTGGCCGATCATGAGGCTGAAGGCAGCAAGTGAGCCAACCAGACCCTGCAGTTCACCCTGTTGAGAGGCAGGCGCACGCTGCGACATCATTGCGTTTAGCGCGGGCATGACCATGCCGGAAAATCCATTGACCAGCAGAAGCACCAATATGATCCCGGCAAATGGAACAAAAGCGACAATCAGATAGCTGGTTATCCCGGAGATCATCCCGATATAGGCGGTCTTGCGCTCTCCATAGCGGGGGATGAAGCGGCGGATGACCAGCGCCTGGAAAAACCCCATTGAAAAGCCGACAAGACCCAGCGAGACA